>DASWWM010000014.1:0-5509 GCA_036405975.1 Minisyncoccota bacterium
CTGCAATCATGCAGCCGGCGCTTTTTGACATGCCTCTATTTCGGCGGAATGAACAGGCATCTGTACCCTGAACCCAAGCTGTAGTAATAGCCATCGTACTTATATCCAAATGACGGGAATATTCCAGCAGGTATTACGGGAGAGTTGGAATAGAAATAAATTGTATACGGCTCAGTTCCCGACTGGTCTCCGCAAGAATAGTAGTAATCATCCGAAGTAGAGTCGAGCTGTCCTCCCTCTGCGGGATTCTGCATGTAGTACGCGGTTATTGTTGGGAAGAAAGACGGAAACCGTGGAGCGACCTTGAGGTACGGAGTCAGGTAAGATTGAACGAGAGAAGCGAGGGTTGTTCCGGGCGGGTAACGGCCGTTGGCAGCACGATACAGCTCCAATGCATTTCCGATCTGCCTGAATTCCTGCTGGGCTTTTGCGATCTGAGCCTTCTCCCTGGATTTAGCCAATGAACCGAGCACTACTGAAGACATCAGGCCGATGATCGAAACCACCACGAGCAACTCGATGAGTGTGAATCCCTTATTGTGCTTCTTTGAGAAATGCCTGTTCATGAGCATGTTTGTATACGCACAATTGTATCATGGATTATTTTTTGCTTGGCAGAGACTGTAGATATGCCTCTCTGTCTTCCGGAGGAATGAGGTTCAGATGTGCGGGAGTCACGTCCTCAAAATACATGATCGGATACGGAGACCCGTCGCCGCCCGGAGTCCTGAAAAAAAACCATACCGAGAATGCGGTAGCAAGCGCGAACATTCCAGAGAAAATCAGGAGAACCTTGCGGGCGCCATCCTCATCCTTTGCCAGCCTCATCGAAAGAACGATGTTCAGAAACGGAGCTCCGGGAATCCGCTTAGGCTTCCCTTGCAAAAGATTCACGCCTTGAAACTGCGGTGCCTGACCAACGGCTCCGGCGAAAGGCGGCTGGTACTGTTGCGGCGCTGACATCGTAGCCCTCGCCTGCTGCGGCATTCCGGTGAATCCCGTGAAGGTCGGTTGTACTGGAGGCTGTTGCACGGGCGGCTGCATGACTGGAGCCTGATACGTCGCCTGCGGCTGCTGCTCCGAAGCTGCCGGAAAAGGAGTTTGCGCAACTGCAGGCGCAGCGGGCATTACCGGCGGCTGAGGAGGAACGTAGGCGGATTCATCCCTATTCAACGATAGCTCTTCTTCGAACATTGCAGGCATAATCGAACTAATTATATAGCCACGCTCTCACTTGTCCAAGAATAAGACCTACTCTCCATGCAAACCCAGCAATAATGTCATACCAGACGCCTTCACGAATACGCGGAATTCTGAAAAAAGAACTCGATTGCCCTGAATCTTTGAGGAATTTTTTATCAATTGCATGCGCATAATCCCTTGATATTCGTGCAGTCCAAAAGCCGCGAACGATCTGCTTGCGCACGACTTCGTAGGCAGTGGACGGATTCACATGGCCAATGTCTGAATCCTTGCTGAATGCCAAGACAAACGGAATTCTTCGAGCCAGGCATGAAAGTTCCATGGACAAGCTCGTATCATTTCCGCTCTTGTATGCGGCATTGGTAAATCCCGCGCGCTCGAGCATGTACCTAGTGATTGCGAAATTCTTCGTATCGACGAATCCTTGAACCCTATCAGTGCCAGCGGCCGCATCATGCTTCTCTTTTGCCTGTCGTGTTTTTTGGTCTGACCAGTATCCTGGAATGAGCCCGTGCTCGGTTCCTTGCACGGCATCAGCTTTGCCTTCGATGATAGGAGCGGCCATCGTCTCGACCCACGAGGGATCAGGCAGGCAATCAATATCCGTCATAAGTACCAATTCTCCGGACGATGCAAGCTCTCCTTTGCGCCGTGCCCTTCCCCTGCCCGGAAGTGGTTCCCGTACTATTTTTATTTTTGAAGCATCGAGCAACGCTTCAAGCTTGATAAGATCCGCAAGGTCTCCCTCCTTCGTATTATCAACCAAGACCAGCTCGAAATTCTCATATGTCTGAGTCGCAATGGATGCGACAAAATCCGAAAGCCGCTCTTTCCCATTTCGAACAGGTACGATGACGCTCACCAGAGGCTCAGAGACTGCAAAATTGGGACGCCCAGAATCATCTGCAACTGAAGGAAAAATTGCCCTTATCTTTTGCGAAAAATTGCTGACATCGAAGTCTGCCGCTCTCTTGATAGACGCATCGGCAAACGTATCAGGGTTTACGCTGAGCATTTCCTCGACCAGCACGACTGCATCTTTCAGACCTCCTCGCGGATACAGAATACCCGTCTTTCCATGAATGACAGATTCTGTATAACCTCCGGTATCAGGTGCAACGAATGGCTTGCCCGATGCCATCGCCTCTATGGCAGTCATTCCGAAGTCCTCCTCAGGCGATGTGGCTATGACGCCGACGGCTTCCGAGTACAGGCTCGCAAGCTCTGACTCCCCGACCCAATGCCTGAACTCGACGTTCTGCGGCCTCAATGATTCCAGCTCCCTCTTGTAATCCTCGAACTGGATCGCTCCTTTTTCGTAGCTCGCGACGATGATGAGCTTCTTGTCCGGCATCGCCCGAAAGGCATCGAGCTGGTCTTCTATCTTTTTATGCCTCACGAATCTGTTTACCGAGAGCCAGTAACCGCGCGCTTTTCCGCGAGAAAAGCGCGCGGTATCCACTGGAGGATGAGTAACTGAGCTCTCGAGGCCGTATCGCTCCAGGACCCGACCGACGGTCCCTTTCGAATTCGCCGCAACAGGACCGATGCGCCTCGCGTATCTTTTTGTAAGCATCCTATTGAATGCGGCCCAAGCAAAGAAAATGGGACGCTTCCATGCGGGCAGCATGCTCGATGCGATGACACCCTTAAACTGCCAAAGCTCATTGAGAGGACCATGGGCATACCAAGCCGCGCCAGGATGGTTCCGCGCCGCGGACACCGCCCAATCGCCGGTAATAAGGAAACCGTCGTACGCATGCGACACATTCAGCCTTGAAAACCTCCACAAAATGAGCTGCTGCCTGAACGGCGAAGACTTCGGAACTTTTCCAATGCTGTACATGCGCGGAAGCACGTCCGCAAAGCCCATCTTTCTGACCATGTCCGGATCGATGTTGGTTGTAAATACGTCGGCCTTCATTTGCCGAGCAAGCTGCAGCGTAACCTCTTCAGCTCCACCGATGTTATCAAGCGAATTGTAGAACAGTGCCAGTCTCATGTGTTTATTCCCGCTCGTATGCAGCGACCATTTCCTCAGCCGTACCGTGCGCCTTAACTTTTCCTTTTTCGAGCCATACGACCTTATGGCAATTTTTCCTCACTTCGCTCATATTGTGACTGACAAGCACGACCGTTGCTCCGCTTTTGAGGATGCCGGACATTTTTTCTGCCGCTTTTTTTTGGAAATCGATATCTCCGCCGCCTCCGAGGACTTCATCGAGCAGGAGGATGTCAGGTTTCTGAAACTCAAGGCAATGCACGGCGATAGAAAATGCCAGCCGCGCAGACATGCCCGTAGAGAACTGATGCAGCTTCGCATCCACGAAGTCATCCAGTCCTGAAAAACGGACGACATCATCAAACATCGCTTCCATATCGCTGCCGCTTATGCCCATGACCGCTCCGCCAAGATATATATTCTCTCGCATGGTCAGTTTCTCCTTGAGACCCTGAGAGAATCCGGACAGATATGAGACATTCCCGTTGACGATGACCGACCCCGAATCATGCTGGAATATTCCGGCGATAACCCTGAGCAATGTGCTTTTGCCGGATCCGTTGCGGCCGATAACTCCGAGAATTTCGCCAGCCGCAACATCGAATGAGACATTGTCCAAAGCCCTGACTTCCTTCTTTCCCTCCTTGCCAGAAAATGCAGATACGACCCTAAACAGCATAGGCTGATTCTTGTGAATCGACATATCAAATGACTTTGAAACGGAATCGATTCTTATCCTTAGCACGTCCTGATTATTCATATGATTTCATTAGACCAGTTCAGCGAATTTGCGCTTATGCATCCTGAAGACAGTTGCACCTACCGCCAGCCCGATAGCCGCAAGAGATGCGGCAATGGCTAGCAATACCGGCAGTGATGCCCCGGGCTGCTGATACGCAGGCCATCTCGCCAAAGAGATGAAGTAATACAGGGGGTTAAACTGGTTTGCTGCATAGAGGAGAGTTCCGGGTTCGACTTCATAAAAAATCGGAGTAATGAAAAACAGAATCTGCGAAAAGATGGGCCAGATGTTCCCGATGTCATTCGCAAAGACACCGAGTGTCGAAGCAGCAAACGATACGCCGAGCGCGAAGAGCGCGAAGAGGAGCAGCGACAATGCATAAAATACGATGGTCGTTGCCGGAACTCCTAAAAAGAGAATCGTTCCGGCAACGAGAATCGCCTCAAATGCATGGGCATACAGGAGATTGAGAGAACTCGCCACAACGAGCGACTCGAGCGGAATCTTTACCGACCTGATGAAGCCTCCGTTTTTTCTGATGACATCAACGGCTCCGAGCACAGACCTGCTGAGATAGTTCTGCATGACAAGTCCGACAAGCAAATACAGAGGATAGTTCGGAATGCTGATATGGCTGAATGCCGCATGCTTGACGAATAGCAGAACCGCGAACAGGACCACAGGGTTAAGCAGGTACCAGAACATGCCCAAATACGTCCCCTCATTCCTGAGCTTGAAATGGACTTTTGCGAGAGAGAAACTGAGGCTCGATATGCGGCGCAATCTTTCTCTGGTTGGGGATGTCATGCTGAAGACCTTGAGCATAGCTTAAAGTGTACCACCCATTTGCCGTCCATCGATAGGGCCTTGCGACGACTTCCTGAGCGACCTCTCGTTCAGCTTATCCTTGAAGGCGTCCAGCCTTTCTGAATAGCCGGGCACATTGTTCCGCAAGACCATTGACACTGCCCAGAGGCGCCCCAAGACGAATAACCCCACTGCAGTCTTGAGGCGCCTCGCTTTTCCCTTATCTGCCCTGATGACCGATGCCTGGTATTTTCTTACACCCCTGAACTCATCCGACTTTTCGGACATGATAATCCTGAATGCGTCGAGCCACTCCTTCTTGCCCATATTTCTCGTCCCGCCAATAAAATGCAATATGTCGATCTTGCTCTTTCTAAATTTGAATCCCTTGCCCGTAAACAGCGTCTTGGCCTTCCCTCTTTCGCTCATGCCGAAAAGCCAGTTATACGTCGACGGAATCCTGTCCGCTCGCTGGAGGCCATGCCTCCATACCGCAGCGACAAGCGGCCCCTGGTCCTTCACCTTCCACTGCGGAAGGTCGAACGTCTTAACCGTAAACTGATGCCATGTGTCGAGAAAATCTTTCGACCTCGCATCGAACAAGAATACCCCGCTATTCCATAGCCTCCAATCAGGATCAACATCAATGCCAAAGTAGTACCTGATCGCATCGGGCAAGTTTCCGTAGTTAAGACTCGGCTTGCTGAATTTATTAACAGTCACGAATTGGTCAGATGCCATTTGCACGACATCTT
>DASWWM010000015.1:0-5743 GCA_036405975.1 Minisyncoccota bacterium
GCAAGCATTCCCGCGTTTTCGCAAGATTACAGATCCGGCGATTATTGCGGAGCTTGAAAAAATAAAAGCGACGATGTACTCGTAATATCAAAAGCGAAGTTAAAGCCCCTGGAATTTTCCAGGGGCTTTTATTGTCGAACGAAATCGTCAGCACATTCTTCAGATTACCTTTCCGATATCTGCCGGATTGCCGAGATCATGGACAATTACAGCGCGGCCTCCGCTAGCCAGCGCCATCTCCATCGGGGTCGGGACACGGTAAACCTTTCCCGGCGGATACCAGAACCCCGCACGATCCATGCCGCTACCGGCACAATCCCATCCAAGACAGCCCACAAGACACTGGGGATCGTCCTGAAACCTGACCGCATGATCAGGAACTTCGAATGATTCCTTGGGAACGTATAGAGTCACGGGTGATCCTATATGAATAGGACCACTGCACCAAGCGCATTTGATCGACATGGCCGCAATGCATTCTAGGCAATGGTCTGGATTGCCATTCTCGGACAGCGGCATATCCATGATATGACCTTCTCCGAGCGAGACAATCCGTCCTTTTTTCTTTGTCTTATGGCCGCAGATATTTGCGACATACGTTTCCCTGAAAGGGTGCGACATCGCAAGCCAGCACAGTTTTAAGTAATAGAGCACTAACACAAGACCTCCTTTTTTTGATTGTTTACTGTTCCGGAAACGATAGTACCTTACGTCGTGACATGCGTCCAGCTACATCGTGCTTGTATCAGGCAACAGAGTCTACCACCCACCCCCGCCTCCTCCACCACCTCCCCCTCCCGATGATCCGCCTCCGCCGCTTCCTCCCGGCGTCGAAGACAATGATGAGGAAGCGGCGGCGCTGAAGCTCGACATCGAATTCGCGAATACGATCGAATTGAAATGCGCGCCATTCGAGCTCGCATACCATGCGGGAGAAATGTCATGCAGGTCAGCAAATTCCTTAGCCCAAACATCAAGCACGCCAAGGACCATGGCATACGGAAGCAACTTCTCGAATACCTCAGGCTTCTTCTCAGGAGCATTGTGGAATTCGAGTCGGTCCTTCTCAGCAATCTGCAAATAATCCTTGAGTCCGAGCAGGTACTCTTTTGCCGCAACGCCCTCCACGGACTTTGCCGGGAAGAACGAGGAAACGATTGCAAAGATAATTACCGATAGGAATATGCCGCCCATAAGAGGAAATGGATTGCTTCGAAGAAGCACCGCGCCGATGATTCCTCCAAAGAATCCAGCAGCCCATACCGAAAAGAATGCAGACATCGCCCACCTGCCGGCACCGAAGAATTTCATTCCGCCAAGATTTGAGTAATATCCTTTTGCCAAAAGCGTATCAAGAGCTTTCGATGTTGCTTTTGTCGAATCGGAATAGAACTTGTACTGCAGCTCTGAAAGTTTCACCTTGCTTTCGCCCGACTTAAAGAGCGCATCGAGGATAATCCTGTCATGCTCATTCTCAAGCTCGGATGAATCCTTCAACTTCTCAAATTCATAATCGTTTGTTTTGAATAGGCCGAGCGTTTTCTTCTCAAGCTGAGTTATCTTGATGAAGCCGCGTGTAGCGATATAAACGATTTCAGCCGATACATCATTTGAATTCGCCCTGCCTTTGACTATGCCTCCCACTTCCATCGGAGTCAGTCCGTCTAGAACTTCGTACTGTGGAACGATGACGCCTGTGCCCTTCGGGTCCCTTCCCTTCTTATGCCAATGCCAAAGTGAAAATGAAAACGTAAGCACAGGCAGCAAGATTCCAAGAATCCATGTCAGATACATTTCTAAAAAATTCTTAGTGTCATCCGCGGCGCTGTAAGGCGCGACGATTCCTTTTGGAAATCCAACTGCGACAGTCATGCCTTCGCCCTCATCCAAAGACCGTGTCGATTCGAATGCAAACTCATTCGGCATTCCCGAAACGTTCGAGCACATCTCCTTGCTCCCTTTGGCTCCAAGGTAACAAGCTGTCCTTATGACGGAAGCTCCATCAGGCAATGTCACCGAAGAACTCACTTTGTGGATCGGAATTTCCCAATCATTCCCAGTAACATTCCAGTAGATCTCATCCACATCATCGAGATGAGCTACGGCATGAGTTGCCTTATAGCTGATGACGTACGTCTCATATCCCTTGAACGTTTTGTCCGGATCGCCAATTTTGATTCGAACTGACTTTCCCTTATTAGAAACCTCAAACATATGAGGATTTCCCTCTTCATCAGTTACGGTAACATTCTCGATAGACATCCTCCTGTCCTCGGATGAGTACGGATAGATATTACGATAGATGCCATGTCTCGATATAGGCCCGGTTGAATATTCAATCGTCTCGACAACATCGATTGAATTATCAGTCCGGACTTGGATATCTGAAGAGAAGCTCTCTATGGCCTCGCCGACCACAAGCTCATCTTCCGCCTGAGCAGTAGCAGAAAAGGCCGGAGCGGCAAGAATCGCACAAGCCAAGACCGCAAAGATAATCTTGCTAAGCTTTTCCTTCATATGCGTCTTTCAGCTTCTGGATATCGAAGCGCTTCATCTTGAGAAATGCCCGCGTTGCGCGATCGACCGCAACCTGGTCCGAAGAACTCATGATGTCATTCATGATCGACGGGTTCATCTGCCAAGAAACCCCGAACTGGTCCTTGATCCATCCGCACTGTTCGGCTTCAGGAACCGCAGACAAGGCATTTGAGTATGCATCTATTTCTTCTTGCGTATCGCAGTTCACGAGAAGAGACACCGACTCGTTGAAGTCGAACTGGTGCTCATATGCGCTATCCATGACGACAAGTTCCTGTCCGTATATTTTGAATCGAGCGTACTGGAGCATATCCGGCTTATCGGGAGCCTGTGCCGCTTCGCCGTATTCTGAAATATGCCCTTCCCCTTCGAGTGGGCCGCTATTTGGAAATACCGACGTGTACAGTTCCATTGCCTTTCTAGCGCTTCCAGCCTTAGGTCCCGCAAACATGAGCGAAGGAGTGATTTTCTGCACGGGCATTCCGCCATCATGCATGATCTGCCATGTGAATCCGTACTTATCCTTGACCCATCCGTAGTTCTTGCTGAATGGGTATTCAGCCTTTTCCATCATCGCTTCCCCGCCCTGTATGAGAATGTCCCAAAGCCGATCGACCTCTTCCGTCGTATCGCATGCGACCATGAATGAGATTGCTGCATTAGGCTTGAAATATGGACCTGCACTGATAGCCATGAACTCCTGGCCCATGAGCTTGAATGTGACCAAGTCCGTATCGCCGCTTGGAGTATCTCGCAGCGTCACCTTCTTTATAATGGCAGAATCCTTGAATGCTGATGTATAAAAGTTCGCAGCCTCGACAGCCTCCTTGTCGAACCAAAGGTGTGGAATGATTTTTTGCATGCATATATTGTATACCCGCATCCCTTGCTGCCAAGCCTGGCCTACTTTGCCGTCTTCATAAGTTCTACAAGTTTCCGGGCGGTATTGCAGTTCCTAATGGTCATATTTTTATAGAGCGGCGTACCGACAAGCTTCAGAAGCCCGCTTCGCGTGACCTTGCCTCTATCGACTCGCCAAATGATTGCACCCTTAACGTATACAACATCGTCATCAATGCCATGCTTCAGTACGAGCTGATTGAGGACCGACTTGCTATCCGCCTCTTTCCAAAGGTACATGACATCGCATTTCTGCTCAGTATCATTCTTCCAGCTCTCCGGTATTTTCGAGGCAATCTTCTTCATTTCAGGAAATGACCGGACAACGACCCGTACTTCGAAACCGAATTCCTTCTTGATAACTTTTTCAAGAAGCGGAGCAAGAGCAGCATGCCCATGTTTTTCATCTGAGAAGATAATATTTCCAGAATTGATGTACGTCTTTACGGATTCTATGCCCGCCTTTTCGAAAGCCGCTTTGAGCTGCTTCATATCGACTTTGCTATTTCCGCCCACGTTTATCCCCCTCAGGAGTGCCGCATATATCATGTAGATAATTCTAGCAGAGCTGGTAAAATTGGCACGCAGCGACAAGACCTTTTTCTTTGTTATAATTTATCTGTAGCCTTACAAATTAAGCCCTCGACACGCAACCATGAACAAGCGACCAATACTTATCACTCTTCTTTGCATACTCATAACGCTCGGGACATTAGGAATTCTTTACGGATTCTTCACAGGCGGCTTCCCTCCTGCCGGAGAGACTGTCCCTGAATGGTTCAAAGTGTCTACCGGCTTGCTTTCAGTCTCGTACCTGGCGGCAATCGCCCTGCTTTGGAAAATGCAGAAACGAGGAGCAGAACTTTACATCGCGACAACCATTGTCGGCGATACGCTTGGAGTGATTGCCGGATTCGGCACGCTCGATGCTTTCCTGGTCCCGATTATCTTCATCGCAATCATGCTCTTCTACTACAAGCGAATGTCTGGGCCCAGCCTCCTTCCGTCAAAAAGGAAGTAGCAGCCAGGTGAGTAGTTTTTCAAAAGCAGGCAGGACCGTCTAGGAAATGGCCAAGATTAAGGCTCCGAAAGGGGCCTTTTCTTCTTTCGTGCCCTATCCAAAATTGGTACAATTTAGCCATGAAACAGCCACGAAAAATCGTCATCATCGACGATGTGCATCCGGAAACGAACGCCATGCTTCAGGCACTTTATTCGCGAAGCCCAAAAAGCGTCAGCGTGCATCTCGACCAGATCAAGGAGAGAGGCGCGGACAAGTTCATGTCGACTTATTACGTAGAGTACGGTCACAAGTCCATCGGTGACTGCGGTACGACTTCCATCTTTGCAGAGCAAGTAAGCATGCTCGTCGCGAAAGCCATCCAGGACTGGCCTCTCTACAATGGGCAGGAAGCTAGTACCCGATATCTTGATATGGCAGAACAGGATGTCTTGAATCCGCTTGAGTCGGCTGCTGGCCAGGAAATCCAGGACGAATGGATGAAGTTTTATGTGCATGCACTTGAAACGCTTGTTCCGACTCTCAAGGAACGATTCCCTATCAAGGAAGGCGAGAAAGAGACTGTATACGAGAAAGCGATCAAGGCCCGAGCGTTCGACATAGCGCGAGGGTTCCTTCCGGCCGGAGCGACAACGCTTGTCGCATGGCATACCAACCTTCGACAGGCCAACGACCATTTAAAGGAGATGCGAAACCATCCCCTTCAGGAAGTCCGAGATGTTGCTGCGGCAATCCGGAACGAACTCATGGAAAAATACAAATCAAGCTTCCTTCACAAGTCATATGAGACCGAAGAGGCGTACATCGCGGAAAGCATGAGGGAGTTCGCATACTTCGATGACGCTTCGATCAAGTCGTTTACATATCAGCCGCGACTCGACCTCGTTGGGTTGAGCAAGCACCAGAAGCTGCTCGAGTCGCGGCCAGCAAAGACCGAACTCCATAACAGGTTTAGGCAGTACGGCGACATCGTCTTCTCATTCCCTCTCGACTTCGGATCATACCGAGACCTCCAGCGACACCGAAGCGCACCGCAGGAAATGCCGCTTCTCACAACGCGACATGGATTCTTCGCATGGTACCTCGAACAGCTTCCTGAAGGACTTCGAGCTGAGGCTGCGGAACTTCTCAAGAAACAGGAGGAGCGGATTGCAGCGCTCGATGCCGCTGACGAAGTGAAACAGTACTATACGGCCATGGGATACACGATTACAGTGAAGATGTCATGCAGCCTTCCTTCCGCCGTCTATATAGCTGAGCTCCGATCATCGGACACTGTTCATC
>DASWWM010000016.1:0-5821 GCA_036405975.1 Minisyncoccota bacterium
TTTATGTTGAGGAAAAGTCCGGCAATCGTTGTCAAAAGTCCGGTAATCTTAAGGAGCACCTCGCTGTTGTCGTAGAATTTTGTAAGCATGCGCGTGTTTTATTATCTCATGTAATTCTTCCCTACATAACAGGGATATAGGGAGGGGCTTTTCCAGGGACTCTGTTGGGGGGGGGTGTTCTCGTGTCGGTCTATTTCTTGTGCATCCCCTCTAGCCAGCTTTTTGATGACATAAGAAGCCAGTCGATAAGATGAGGGAAAAGCTCCAGGTTTCCTTGGGCCATTTGTCCATCCACCAACACTAACTCACTACTCGGGTAAACATATGTCTTTGTCTCCTGGGCTTCACCATTGTTGTGGACTAGGTAGTTTCGAAGGTGAATCAAACCATTCCATAGCTCAAAATCAGAAGGTGAAATCAGGCCCGTAGTGTGAGAAGTGTTGACTATGGTAGACAGGTAGACTTGATTCCGAGAATTTTTACACTCCCCAATTTTCGCCGGAAAGGCGCGGATGTAATTCTTGAAGCAAAACTCAACGGAGGACAAGATGCCGATAAAAGTCATTTTTTGAATTAAAATAACGCGTTCCCCGTTTTGCTTCCGTGCTTCTTTGGCGGAAGTCGCATTGGTAGCCGTGGCGACCTTCCATATGCTTTCGTAATAAGAAATAAGCTCAAGACACAAGGTCAAGTTGTTGAATGTCATTTGGAACACCTCGGTGCGCAAACTCGGTGGAGTTGACGATGTCAGAGCAGCGATCTCATTCCCGTAAGCGCCAGCTTTGGTTCGCAGATCAGCAGTTAGTTTAAGAATGTCGTCCATAAAACAATGGCTTAAATAGAAAATTCTGATAACCGGATCAATGCGGTGGAAGGTTCTTGTTGCGGAGACGGAGGGATGGGTGCAATCCCACAGGCTCTCCCGCAATATGCCTGCTTGGATATCCGCTGCGCAGATATCCTGCACAGCCATGGCGGGCCATGTGGGTTAAGTACCCACACGTTCAAGCCTTGTAAGGGTATTCTAGCGCGTTTTGGGTATGCGAATCTAGGTACGTGGGTCGGGGTCTATGGTAGACAAAGTAGACACTAATAGCGACTTCGGCGATATCGCTTCTTTCGCCGCCCCCCTGGCTCCTTGAGGTAGACCCAGAAGCCAGTCAGGTTAAGGAGTAATCCAGAGGAAAGGAAGATCAGAAGATGGAGTGCTAATGGCCACTTCAAGCAATAAACCAAGTTGCCGAAGATTGTCGTGAATATGAGAAATGTCAGGGTCTGCAATCCAAGGTAGGTACCGCTTCCGACAAAGCGGTTGAATGTTGGCGAGAATCCATTGTCGGAGTTGTAGTGGGCGGTACCGTGACGAGTGAAAATTTCCCAAGCAATCCACCCCACTAGGGCGAGAGTGATCCAGAGGAAGTGCCACGGCCACAGATACTTGATCGCAGTCCATAGAAAATCGGACAGCGAAGAGACAGCCATATCCGATACGGCTGAGCAGATTTCTCCGAATGAAAATAAAGTCTGTGGATCCATGTCTTTGACACCTCGGCTGCGGGGAATGCCCCAGCCTCGGCATTTATTATCTTCTCGCGTATCGTCAATTTACACTATTGACACTGTGGATAAATACTTGTTTGATTTTTAATACGGAAGTGCATATAATTCATCCAGTTCTTCACATCGGAAACTACCTTCTCCCTCCCGGGAGAGACATTCCTCGCATGCAGGCCATCGCGCCGACAAGATGCATGCGGAGGGCTGTCGAATGGAGTGCGCATTGAACGAATCGTTGTCAGGCCCATCGTGGCATAAAGACAATTACTCGAGATCGCAGTCGAAGGCACACCAAGCGTCACGCTTGCTGTTTCTTTGAGTGCGATTTTTTGCTTGCAAAAGATCAGCCCTCTCATGTGCAGGACTAATTATCAACTATTTGAAATTAGTCATGACATCACACAAACACACATTGGAAGTTCAGTACGTTGCAGTATCGGAGATCAGGGAGAACGAGTACAACCCAAAGAAGTTCGACAGGGAAGCCTTGGACGGCATCCGAGAAAGCATCAATCGTTTCGGGTTCGCAGACTCGCTTGTCGTCAACAGCAACGAGGACAGAAAGAACATCCTCATCGGCGGACACGCCCGTCTCAAGATCGCCAAGGAGCTCGGCTTCGAGACCGTTCCCGTCGTATTCGTGAATCTCACCGAGGACAAGGAGAGGGAGCTCAACCTCCGCCTCCACAAGAACCAGGGAGCGTTCGACCTGGAACTGCTCGCAAAGTTCGACGAGGCGCTTCTTGCTGACATCGGCTTCAACTCCGAGGATCTCGACGATATCTTCTCTCCTGATCCGACGCCCGAGAACTTCGACATCAAGAAGGAGCTTGAGAAGATGAACATAGAAGAGGTGAAAGTTAAGCACGGAGACCGGTACGAGATCGACGGCTCGATCCTCATGTGCGGAGACAGCACCGTCGAAGCGGACATGCAGAAGCTCATGCAGGGAGCGAAAGCGGACATGGTGATGACAGACCCTCCGTACATCCTCGACTACCTCAAGGGAAAGACAAAGAACAAGGACGGGATCACCGAAGGCTTCGGTGCGAAGAAGAATCGTGTCTATCTCGGCACCACGTCCTTGCCTGACAACTTCAGCGACCTTTGGATGGCAAACGTCGCGAAGGTTCAGAAGGAAGACTTCTCAATCATGATCTTCGAGCATCCGAAGAATCTCCGCACCATCTGGAACGCTCTCGAGAAGCACTGGAAGTATCGGGGCACCATCGTGTGGCACGTTCCGAACCGCATGCAGGGCTTCGCTGGCAAGTACAAGTTCTTCAACAAGCATGACATCGCTCTTGTCGGGAGCGCTGACCGAGTGACATGCAACCTCGATGCGGAGGACGAGCTGTTCCAGAACGAGTACGAGAACGCCATCTATGCGACGAGCGGAAAGCCTCACTGGGAAAGCTACGGCAAGGGAAAGAAGGACTGCCCGACGGATTTCATCGAGCACATCGCCGCAGACAAGAAGTCTTCAGGTCAGGACATCATCTTCGGGACGAAGCCTATCGAGCTTCTCATCCCGTACATCAAGGTGCTCACGAAGCGTGACGACTTGGTGCTCGAACCGTTCGGCGGATCGGGATCAACACTCATCGCATCGCTGAAGATCGGTCGCAAGTGCCGAATCATGGAGAAGCAACCGATCTATGCGGAAGTGATTATTAAAAGATGGGAGAAGGCTACCGGCAAGAAGGCTGTGAAGATCGACTAGTATGGCAAAGAAAAAGGAAACAAAACCGCCGAAGGAAGCAGTAGCGACAGCTCAGTTGAAGCACAAACTCGTCCAGCATCTACGAGACATACCAATTGCAACCTATGCATGCCAGCGGGTCGGCGTTCCCAAAGCCACGTACTACAAATGGCGGAAGATCGACCAGATATTTAGAGAAGCGAGCGACGAAGCGATCATTACGGGAAAGCTCACGCTCAACGATGTCGCGAAGTCTCAGCTCGTGAAGCTCATCAAGGAGGGAGACTATCGCTCGATTAGCTTCTGGCTCAAGCACAATGATCCAGATTTCGGATCAAAGCTCACGCTCAAGATCGAGGACGAGACACGCAAGTACGATCCCGAGGAACTGGAGCTCCTGGCAACGGCGATGAGGAATGCGGGGCTTGCTGGAGTCACCGTCCATCACAAGAAGCTGGCGGAAGCATTCAGGCGAGCGCAGGAAGCGGAAGCGACGAGAGAAAGCGAGCTTGCCACGTATCACAGCGACGAGGATCCAGAGACCGATGAGCCGGAACAGAAGAAGCCTCGGAAGGGCGGCGTGAACATTGCCGAGTTCGTGAGGAAGAGAAAGGCTAAGGAATGAGCCGCCTCATCACTTCTCCGCCCAGTATCCTGTGCTTCTTGAACCCGTTGCATCGCCTGCACGCCAGCGTCAGGTTGCGGGGATGATTCGAGCCGAAGCTTTGCGATTGAACCTTTGTACCCACGCCACTCTTCATGTTGCGAAGCTCCTTGTTGAGCACATTCGATGACAGCGGAATGATGTGGTCAGGCTCGAGACCTGACTCAGTGTTGCACTCAGGGTGAATGCGTAATTGGCATTCGCTTTGTGTTTTTCGACGAGCTCGGTAAGGACTTTCCGTTTCGTCTTATCAAATTCGAATCGCTTGATTGCAGGATGCCGAAAATCGAACAAGTCCGAATACGAGGCTTCCAAGCGATGTACGCTCCCTTCCGCAAGCAAGCCCGCGAAGAATTCTCTATCCTCGGGATACTCAAATTCCATTTGCGACGAATGAGACGAACGCGATCGCAGTGATGATCGCCAGTATGAATATAAGCTTCTGGCTTCGAGTGTAAACTCTCGGGGATTCCTTTTCCGAAAGAGCCTGTTCGAGAGTCTTCCCCTGATCGGCCAAGAGCTTCTTTCCCATCGGAGAATCAAGAGGAATGAGACTTGAGGAACCGCAGTTCCTGCACGTCTTGTATCTTGAAGAGGAGCGCCAGAGCGAGTAGATGAGTCCCGGGATGAGGAAGCAGAGCCAGAGGATTATTTCTATTAAAAGGTTTCCCTTAACGGCAGTTTTGGAACTGCCAATATGCCCGCATGCGGAGCATATGAGTTTCTTAGACATGTTTTTGGACGGTTTTCATGATGCTGATAATTCTGGCAGGTAGCAAAAATCTCCTAACCAGGGCTGATATATCCCGTGAGATATACCCATACCCCTTTCGGGATATGACCGTCCAAAGTGGCCTCTGATTAGGAGGTTTTTACTTTGGACGGATTTGCGACCATATCCTAGAGAATTAAGACTCTTTAGGGGTTAGGTCGACTGTATTCAGTTGTATGTACATGATACCAAAATCGACGGTATCAGTCAGTACCTTAGCTTAGATCACGAATAATGTGTAGTAGGTCTTAATCTTTGGGCACCCTGGCTCCATAAAAGGGATTGTACAAAATGCCGTTTATTGCTCGCATCATCGCTCTCTGCATTGCTGTTACAAAGGCAGTTGCCTTATCATATTCACCATCCTTGATCATTTTAATGATATCCTCTTTGCTGTTTTTAAACTCATCACCCTCAAGAGTTCTTTTTAGGCTCTCAAAAATTTCTTCTTCGGTTTGATCAGGCATTGATCTTACACCCTCTGCTAAAGAACTAGCATCTTCATCAGAAAGACATATTTCGCTAAGAATTTTTGAAACTTCATCAGGAAAAATTGCCACAACACTCTCAACCTGACTCTCATCAAGAAAACCACCTGCTGGCGGACTGAAAGCAAATTTCTCGAATAGCGGAAGAGGATGGAGAGCCATCGGGAAGTTTACTGTGAATCCCATTGTCGCCAAGCGAATTGATCTAAGCACCAACTCCGCACCTTTTTGCATACCAATCTCACTAAAGCTGATGGTATTACTATTTTTTAATGATGTATGAGTGTGAATAGCTCCTTGAGTATGCATAAAACCTGAAAGTTCTTTATACAAAGATTTAACATCTCTATTCCAATCCAACTTTTCATTCAATGCTTTAAAGTTCTCACTTTTCTCGACAAGCTTTTGAAGCAAGTCTCCAACTCCTGGGGTGTGAGTTTTACCATTTAGCCATTCTTGAAAACTTGTGTTGTCTTCGTTAACGAAACTGTATAGTGCAAAAATATTTAATTCCAGAAAACTTCTTAAGGACCTGAAGCTATCCTTATAGAATCCCATCATTAGTAACATGATAGCTGAATCAAGATCCTGTTCTGCTTCAAAAAATATATGATGCCAAGGTTGGATAGTCTTAAAAT
>DASWWM010000017.1:0-33649 GCA_036405975.1 Minisyncoccota bacterium
AAAGGCGCGAGCACGCGGCCCGGATCGAAACAGGAAATCGACCGAACCATCATCGAACTCCGATACGGAATCTATGACAAGATCGACTATAACCATGTAGCGCGAGCCACTACGTATGCACTGCACCATGTCTTCATTGACGGAGTGCCGCGCCCGATCGAACAGTTTGCTCCTGGCTACAGGGAGATGGTCACGGAGCGACTCAAGGAATGGAAAGATAAGGGCGTCAAGAAGTTTGCGCTCGGAAAAGTATTCAAGGTGCGCGAACTGAAGGCGTGGGCCAAGGGCGTCATCAAGCCCGTCTACCTTAAGCTCAAAAGCTAATGAAGATTGTCGCTCTCCTACCCTTCAAGAATGAGGAGCAGTACCTGCCGATGTTCGCATCGGGACTCAAAGGGCTTGTCGATGAGATAGTCGCAATAGATGACGGATCGACAGACAAGTCGGTTGCCATTCTTGAGGCCGCCGGAGCGACGGTATACAAGAATGAGACTTCGGTAAAGAGCGGATGGGCCGAGCACAATATCAGGCAGAAGCTTCTTGAGCTTGGCCGAAAGCACGGAGGAACGCATTTCATTTGTCTGGATGCCGATGAAGCATTTGATGCAGAGTTTCGAAAAAATGGACGAGGAGCAATCTCTCAGCTCAAGCCGGGAGAGACGCTCTCGTTCCAATGGATTACCATCTGGAAAAATGCTGATACCCAACGAGTGGACGGCGTATACAAGGAGCTTTTCAAGGACTTCATCGTTTGCGATGAACCGACGCTCAGCTATCCTTATGCATTTCTCGGAGTGCGGAGAACGCCGCATTCTGAAAAGACTGTTGAGACAAAATCGCCGAGGTTAGTGCTTCATTTCCAGTATTATGATTTTCAGAAGACGCAGATGAAGCAGGCATGGTACAAATGCTCCGAGCTTATCAAAGGAGACCGGTCTGCAAGACGAATCAATTCGACATACTCGATTACGCTCGATACCCCTAGCGTGAAGACAGCGTCAATTTCAGATGAAGAGTACGAGGATTTGGTTATGCCCGAAAAGGAAGGCATCAGCGATGCAAACTGGCATCTGCCTGCCATGCGCAAATGGTTCGGCGAGTACGGCGTCAAGTTTTTTGAGCCTCTTCAAATCTGGCATATTCCAGAACTTCGAGATGATTTCATCAAGAGCGAAGGCCGCGAGCCAGTACCAAGCGTCTACCCCGCCTTTCTCATCGAGCTGAACAGATTGAAGAATTGGATATATAATAAGATTAAATAAACCATGAAAAAGACCATCCAGGCGCTGCTTAAGGCCGCTGAAAAGATTACCGGCAGAAAGATACTGATTGCCCGAGACAATGCACGCCAGACTGCCGTACTTTCTGATATGGGATTCTGGTATGCCGGAAACATCCTGGATACGGCCGACTTGGCACATGGAATGCTCCAGAACGGAATCATTGAGGCCGAAGAAACTCGACTCGTCGCCTCTGTTCTTGACCTGATCGTTTCTTCTCAGGGACGCCTGAGCCTGTACGATATCGGAGCAAATACCGGATATTACGGCATCCTTGCCGGCTTCAAGTACAAAGGAAATGTTTCGGTTCAGTCATTCGAGCCTCTTGCCTACCATTCCGCTTTCTTGAAAAGCAGCATCGCCCTTAACAGACTTGAGCAGGAAGTCACGGTCCATCAGCTCGCACTCGGAGATAAGAATTCCGAAGAGACTATCTACGTCGCTGGCTCAGGAACATCTCTCAGCAAGGAATTTGTCGAAGGCGCATTCTCAGGAACAGAGACCGTTCAGGTTCGGAAGCTTGATGACTATGCAAACGAGAAGTCGCTCCCGAATCCTGACTTCATCAAGATTGATGTCGAAGGATATGAGCAGAGCGTGCTTACTGGAGGCAAGCAGCTTATCGAGAAAAGCCTTCCGGTTCTTTATGTAGAAATTGCAAAAACACTTCGAGTTCTCGGCCGGCCTGAATTTTCAAATGCATCATTCGGCGAGACCTTATCACTTCTTGCTTCCATGGGATACGAAGTGTACGTGCAAAATGGATTCAAGATCGAACTATTTGATCCCGCATCAAGCTTCGACGGAGTACGCATGTACCTATTCCTTCACAAGGAAAAGCATGCGGGCATAAAAAAAGCTCTCCAGGCATAAACGAAAGATGAAATCGACGATAAAGAATATCCTTTTTTCTTCTCCTGCTCCCATAAAGAAAGCAGCGCTTAAGGCAGCTGAGGCCTTGCTCTATTTTAAATCATTGAATGCCATAAAGTCAGAAATGGTCGGCAAAAAAAGTCGATCAAAGAACCAGCACGATAAGCCCAGGATTCTTTTTTATCATGTGTCAGGATTGAGCTTTGCAGGAACGGAAAAGTTCTTGCAGGTCATCGCCAAGCACATAGACCAGACGAAGTACGACGTCATTTATATGTACTCCCCTAAGCCACGAGCATCGTCTGGCAATATCCCCCTCGATGGCAGAAAGCCGTACTTAGAAGGACAAGGCATCGAGTTCATTGAATTTGATTACGATGCAATCGAGCAAAAGAATCCTTATATCGTACGAGGAATGAAGCCTTCTGTTTTCGACGTCATGGCCGAGAAGGACATAGACCTATTCGTAACCGCCGGCTCAGGTCATGCAGAATACCCGTTCAATGCGATTCGCAATATTCCGATTGTGCTTATAAATATCTTCGGATCGCCTTCCGTCCAAAAGAACATCTCAATGCACATTTCCATTTCCAAGGAAGTTGATGGGAAAATTTCAGACGTTGTGCCAGCAGAGAAAAGAGATGTGACATATATCCAGTCAGAGCGA
Organism: Minisyncoccota bacterium; assembly: GCA_036405975.1. Lineage (GTDB taxonomy): Bacteria > Patescibacteriota > Minisyncoccia > Phycocordibacterales > CAIZLB01 > VEQN01. Next base: position 2,821 of record DASWWM010000017.1, read on the forward strand.
CCCGACCCTTCATTCAAAGAACTCGGTCGTGAGCTGAGAAGGAAGTTCGGCATCAAAGACACGGACACAGTCTTCGGGCGAATAGGCCGAGCGGATGACGGAATATTTGACCCTATTGGCATACATGCATTCGCTGAAGTGGTAAAAGAACATCCTGATGCCCATTACATAATCATGTCCCCTCCTCCGATAGTGAAAGAAATCGTAAAAAAACTAAACATTCTGAATGTTTATTACTGCACTCCTAGTGCAGTAATAAACATTCAGAATGTTTATTACTGCACTCCTAGTGCAGTAGAGGCCGATGTATGGGCTTTCCATTATTCGCTCGATGCCCTTGCCCATTTCCGTCTGGACGGAGAATCCTTCGGTCTGAACATTGCAGAATCAATGATTGCAGGGAATCCTATCATTACCCACAGGTCCCATATCTGGAACGCGCACCTTGAATACCTTGACCCCTCATTCAGCTTCATTGCGGACAAGGACGACGTGCATGCCTACGCGAGTCACATGAAAAAAATCATTGCCGCAAAGAAAGACGGATCCATCAATCGGATGAAGGAGGCAGCCGAAGAGACAGGGTCAAAGATGTTTATCATTGACCACAGCATCAGGAAAATAGAGGCGATGATAGACAATGCACTCACCAAAAAATAATCGAATGCTCATCATATATACCCGCCCAAACAATATGCTCAGCAGGGAGTACGCGAAGTACTTTCTTTCGATGATGACCGGAAAGCTCCGGGGACCGAAGGCCGTTCTCAGAAGCATGAGAAGGGGCATGAGACAGCTTGGCATGACCGCACTGATAAATCCTCCGCATTCCCAAATAAAGCACGGAGACATTGTTCATGTCTTAAGTGGAGTCCAGGCGCTGAGAGAATGCATTGAGCTGAAGAAGGCCGGCAAAATCGGAACGCTTGTCGCGGGGCCAAGCATCAGCGTGATCCCCTCTGACGATAACGGACTTCTTTTGGATCCGTCGATAGACCAGATCCTTGTTCCCTCTCCATGGGTCAAGAACCTGTACTCATCGCTGCACCCGGAAATAGCGGGAAAGACTTATCCGTGGCCTGCCGGAGTGGCCATGCCCAGCGCAAAAGAAAAACCGCAGAAGCAAACTGACTACCTTATATACGTGAAGAATGTGGATCACCAGCTTTTGACAGCAGTCGAATCGCAGCTTACGAAGCATCACAAAAGCTTCAAGAAAGTCATCTACGGAGAATTCGAACAGAAGGAATTCTTTGACCGGCTCAACAAGGCAAAAGCCATGATCTATCTGTCCCCTTCCGAAAGCCAGGGCCTTGCCCTGCACGAAGCATGGATCCGAGATGTTCCCACTCTCGTATGGAGCCGCGGGCACTGGGAGTACAAGGGCATGCGATGGGAGGATCCGAAGATAAGCGCACCGTACCTTTCTGACGAAATAGGCTCATTTTTCACAGGGACCGAAGACTTTGAGAGCGCGCTTATAGATTTTGAGCGGCGTCTTCAGACGGGCGCATTCGCCCCGAAGGCACACTCACTTGAGCATTTCACTGATGCGAAGTCGGTTCAGGCCCTCTTAGACATCCTGGGACGGCATAACGTATAATGTACCGGCATTAAAATACATATGAGAAATTTACTACACCGATCAAAAGACAGCATCAAGAAGGCGATCCGGTACGCCACTTCCCCGTTCATCCTTGGAGATTATTACGCCTTCAAGAAAGCGCGAGGTTCGGAACGATTCTCGGTCAATCCGGAAGATTTCTATCCATGTATCAAGGACAAGACCATTACCACAGGGTTTGACCGGCACTATGTCTACCATACATCATGGGCGGCTCGCGTCGTGAAAGATCTGAATCCCGAGTATCATGTGGACATCTCTTCGAGCCTGTTCTTCTGCGGAATCGTATCGGCATTCGTACCTGTGCATTTCTACGACTATCGGCCTGCCGACCTTCGCCTAAGCGACCTCAAGACCAAGGAAGGCGACCTACATAACCTGCCTTTTGAAAAAGAGAGCGTTAAGTCCATCTCATGCATGCATACCCTTGAGCATATCGGTCTCGGGCGGTATGGCGACCCTATCGACCCTGAAGGAGACCTGAAAGCCATCAAGAGTCTGAAGTCAGTAGTGGCAAAAGACGGTTCCCTGCTCATCGTCGTGCCGATCGGAAAGCCTAAGATTGAGTTTAATGCTCATCGCATCTACTCATACGAGCAAATCATCTCGTACTTCGTGGACGAGAACATGTATCTCCAGGAATTCTCATACATTCCTGAATTCGAAAGCGAAGGCGGACTCATGAGAAATGCCGACCCCAAGCTTTCGGAATCGGCACACTATGCATGTGGCTGCTTCTGGTTCAAGAAGAAAGCCTAGAGAAAGTTCCGCTTACTTCGAAAACAGATAGTCACAATTGCTCGACTCGACGAGCGAGAATCCTGCATCCGTTATCGACGAGATGCATTTTTCTTTGTTCTTCTCGCTGATCTCGATCATCATGCTGGATCCGGCCGGCATTCCTTTGAGAGTCTGCTGCATGCCGGCCAGGACTTCGCATTCGAATCCTTCGACATCCATCTTCACGAAGTCTACACTGCTATATGCGACATTCTGCTCTTTGCACAATTCGTCTACGGTAATGGCAGGTACGGTGACGACCGTATCCCATTGAGGCACGCCCGAAGCCTTATCAACGACCTTGCCCCCTCCCAAATGCTGCTTGTCCACTTCAAATGATACGGGTTCGGAATTATCGCTCACAGCAACCTGGACCAAGCTGACCTTTTCCTCAAGCCCATTCAGGGAGATATTTTTCTTGAGAACATCGAATGTGATTGGATTTGCCTCGACAGAGACGACGCGCTCGTATGCGAATTCTCGTGCAGCCAAAAGCGTATACCTTCCGATGTTCGCACCTATGTCGATGCATACGTTCCTGCCCTTCGGCATGCCGACCCATCGCTTCAGCTCTGACTCGAAATAATCAGCGGAAATGGTGAGGCTGTCATTGAAGGGCCTCACATGAAAGATGCCGACCCCGTTTTGAATCACAAACCGCTTCTTTGAAGAATCCATAAGCGATACGACTGATCGAGGCAAAGGACCGAATGAAGACTTGGCCACATTGAGCGCATGGGTCAGGAAGAAGTAGAACAAAAACGACGCCTTCCCTCCCTCGAGGACCCTGGTACCGGTCGCCGCGCTCCATATCTTGCCCATTTTGCTCAATTTCATGGCCTTGATTATATGATATTATGAAGTCGCATGATAGTCCTACAGCTCAAGGCCGGTCTCGGCAACCAGATGTTTCAGTACGCTTTTGCAAAGGCCCTAGCACTTCGAAGCGGTCAGAAGCTCGCGCTCGACCTTTCATGGTTTGAGAATGTGTCCGAGCGCGACACCAGTCGAACGTTCGGCCTGAACCATTTCAATATCGATGCGGAAATCCTTCCTGCCAATTCCCCGCTCGCCAGGCACTCAACGGGAATGGCTTTCATATTCAGAAAGATCGCTGCGAAGATAAAACGAATGTTCGTAAACACCGATTACGCATACTCTGCCTTCGAAGCGCGTCCGCGTGAATCCGCAACAGTTTCCGGTTACTGGAATTCTGAAAAATACTTCGCAGACTTTGCAGCGGACATCCGCCGAGACCTTCAGTTGAAGAACGACCTTTCACCCGAAGCGCGATCCGCAAAGGAAGAGGTGCTTCGAGCGATTTCCGACAAGAAGACTCTCATACTGATCCATGTCAGGCGAGGCGACTATGTGACGAATGCTCATGCGCATGCTGCGCACGGACTCTCAAGCCTCGAATACTACAAGCTGGCCATAGAGCGAATCATGGGAAAGATCATCAAGGATGCCGGAGGATTCGACAAGGAGAACTCGCTTTTCGTACTTGCCTCAGACGACATGGACTGGACCGTCGAAAACATCGTTCCCCACCTTCCGACATCGCACATAGCACTTTCAGGAAAAGGCCTCAAGGATTTCGAGGAGCTTCACATCATGTCGCTCTGCCATCATTTCATCATCGCGAACAGCACCTTCAGCTGGTGGGCTGCCTGGCTCTCCGACACGGCCGCACGCGAAGGAAAGAAAAAGATCGTGATTGCGCCAAATGCATGGGTCGCTGACCCGAAGACCGATACGCGCGACGTCATTCCCGAAGCCTGGACCCGAATTTAATATGCACGCCTCTCGCCTTCTTTTTTTAAACACCATGATCTCAACAATAATCTCAACAAAAAACGGCTCGAAGTACATAGCGAAAGCGCTCGAAAGCGTCGCTGCGCAGAAAGGCGTCGAGCTGGAAGTCGTCGTCGTTTCTGACGGCAGCACTGACGCCACGGCAGAAGTTGTCCGGGCATTTGCAGCGGCAAACCCTTCCATTCCGCTGCGGCTGATTGAGCTCAAGCAAAACATCGGGCCAGGTCTTGCTCGAAACCTGGCCATTCTCGGCGGCGAGGCAGAAGGCATGACGCACCCAGAATGCAATGGCGAATACATTGCCATCATTGATGATGACGATATCTTGCTCAATGATCACAAGCTCCGGAACCAACTCGCTGCACTTGAATCTGACAAGCGAATCGTTGTCGTTGGATCAGAAAAAACTGAGTTCGCCCGGGAAGACGGGACGCATATCTTCTGGCTCACAAACCGGACTGACCCTGATGCAATCCATGCGAATATGCTTTCATACAACCCCGTCATCACCTCTTCCGTCCTGTTCAGAAAGGACGCATTTAAAAGTGTCAGCGGATTCAAGAAGATGTACCTGGCTGAAGACTATGACCTCTGGCTCAGAATGGGACTCATCGGGAAAATTTCAAATGCAGCCGATGCAGAAACCAGATATACAATCAGAGACGCAGGTGCATCAAAAAGCAGGATGCTCGAAATGGCGACGACCGTCCTCGGACTCGTACGCGAATACAAAAAATCGTATCCTGGATATTTCAAGGCTATTGTCAAAGCGTACCTGAGAGTCGCCTTTGCATACATAAAAACCCGATAGAGATCGGGTTTTCTTTTTTCATTTTTTGCCCTTCTTTGTTTCGTCGTTTGTCTAACCGAGAAGTCTCTTGAGTTCCTCCTCGCTCACCTCATTGCTTTGCTCTTCTGGCTTGGGAGCATGAGTGCGAACAGGAACCTCTTTCTGCGGAGCGGACGCCTCAGCTGCGGAAGGCATGGGCTCAGCCTGCACAGCCGGCCCAGGTCTATATGTAAAATGCTCAGCAGGCTTCTCATCCGCATGTACCCTCGGAGCATTAGGGACTTGGCCCTGTACAGAAATGCCAGCAGCCGCGTCTCGCTCCACCTGTTCGGCCTGGTCGGTCTGATCCGCAACTGAGGTCGAGGCACCCATCACGGAAAGCAGGGCGTCACGAAGTGCATTGAGATTTTCAGGCTTTGGCGTCTTCTGGTCATTCTTCTGATCTCGGTCTCCGCGAAGCGCGCCCAGAGAAACTGTCGGACGAGACGAGGGAACGGCTGCATCGTGAGGCCTCCTTTCATGTCCTTCAGGCTTGCTGTAAGGCTGCTGGGAAGGAGTTCGCGGCTCAGCCCTCTGTTGGCTTTGCTGGCCAAAACCAGCGCCTGCCGGCCGTCCTGACGCCTGTGAAGGCCCTCTGGAATCCCTAGGCGGTCGTGAGTCGCCTCTCTGGTCGTCAAACCTTCTTTGGCCGCTATCCTGTCGGGGCTGACCCTGAGGAGGACGGCTATCATTTCGCGAAGCGCCTGATCCCTGGCCAGAGAAAGGAGGCCTTTGTCCGGACCTTTCTCCCGAACCATGAGACCGGTCACCGCCATGAGCGCTTCGGTCCGCACCGCCGCCGTTTCCACCGCCTGCATTTCCTCCAGACCCTCCGCCTTTGCCAAACTGCACCTGAATCCATTTCAAAATCTCCTCCTCGACTTTCTGTCGAGGCTGGGCATACAGAGACCTCGATGACGCGATAATCTCATTTACATACATTGTCTCTGGCCGAGGAATCGGCGCCATGCCGGCAGCCGAGAATGGCGGCGAAGTTACTCCGTCGATCATAAGCTTGAGATACATCTGGTACTTCTGAAGATTCACGATGTCTTCGGCTGTAAACTGCGGAGCAAATTCCTTTTCCAAGACTTCGGCATCATATGCGCCCACTCGGTAGCAAACCATGGTACCGACGTTTCCGAATACGGCAGCTCGCACCTCTTCCGTCATCTGCTCGATGTACTGGTGCGCAATACACAAGTTAAGCTTGTACTTTCGTGCCTCTGAGAGGATGTCCGCGAATGACTCATTGGCGAATGACTGGAACTCGTCCACGTACAGATAGAAGTTCGGAGCGGCAGCAAGCTCCTTTTCCTTGAGATCGGCTCGGCTCATGGCAGCAAGATAGATCTTCGTGATGAGCATCGATCCGAGAAGGTTCGCATTGGCCTCGCCCACTCTTCCCTTCGAGAGGTTGATGATGAGGATCTTCTTATTGTCCATGATCTCTCGGATATCGAATGAAGATTTTGACTGTCCGATGATATTTCGAATGAGCGGATTCGCCACGAACTGTCCGACCTTGTTCTGGATGGCAGGCGCGGCCTCGGCAGCGAACTTGTCGGTGTAGTTCGCATATTCATTTACCCAGAAAGACTTTACTGACGGGTCGGTGATGTTATTTACCACCTCCTTTCGGAAATCCTTGTCGGTAAGCATTCGGTTCACGCCAACAAGCGTCGATCCCGGATACTCCAAAAGCGCGAGCATGATATTTCCAAGAATGTACTCCATTCGCGCAGACCATGCGTCCACCCAAATCTTCTTGAAGGCAGCCATCAGACCGTTGGCAACGAGGTATCGCCTTTCAGGGCCCACATCTTCCATGACGTTAAACGAGATAGGATACTCCATATCGAATGGAGCGAAATAGATGACGTCTTTGATTCGGTGCTCAGGAACATACTCAAGGAGAAGGTCAGCAGACTTTCCATGCGGATCGATGAAGCAGAGGCCGTCACCGTTCTGGATGTCCTGCACCGCGAGGTTTTCAAGCAAGGTAGACTTGCCCATACCCGTCTTACCGATCGCATACATGTGCCGAGACCGGTCTATTTTCTTGATTCCAAAACGAAGTCGCCTGTTGCGAGCATCCGTCTCACCAAAATACACTACCTTTTCATCTTCATTCATGGAGCGTTATGCGGATATTATACAGCCAAACTAGTATATTTGACAAAAATGTTAACCGGAATATAATTCCCATATCACCAACAGAAGAGGCAGCCCGACGAGAGAGATACTCGTCGGGTCTTTTCTATTTACTGATTTTAAACTTCAAGTCATTGACGAAACGCACCTTGTCTCTAATCTCTTTTCTTTTGTACAAAGAAGAGTATTTTTTCCATCCGGAACAAGCAAGATTTCTAGTTTTCCTCCGGATTGCAGGTACTCTGCGAGACAGTAAAAATCACCGTCGCCGGTAACCGAGACGGCTTTTGTGAAATAATAGAGCGTTATCATGGCATGCAATACCAGCTCGGCATCAACGTTTCCTTTTATTTTACCGTCCGCAAATAAGACAGGCTTGAATATGCAAACGAAACCTGCCTCGCGCAGATAATCGTAAAGTCCGACATCCTGTTCTACATAGCCGATGAAAAGAAATGCCTTGGCAACCTGATACTTATCAGTTAGATAAATCCTGAACTTATGAAAATCAATTTTCCAGCCTTGCTGCCTGACTCCCAGATTCAGATTCTGACTGTCAATAAATGCATAGTTAGCCACCCAGCAACGTTAGCAGCCGCAGATGAAGCTGGTATAAATTCAACTAATTTTTTGCCATATCCGTTTTAGTTCTCGATCGGCTCTCAACTTCACTAATTTGCAAGCAGTCCTCCCGGCGTATACTTGTTCGAAGCGTCCCACATGAGCCATCCCTGAAGGCCAATGTCGTATGTCGCCTGAATCTGCTTTCGGATCATATCCGCCGTGTATGTCGCGCCCATGTCGAAATCCTGAAGCCAAGGTCGGAGCTTCTGCTGGTCGAGGCCGAGTCCTTTCGCTCTGTTTATTGCTCCCTGCATTGAAATCTTGATGACCTCATACGGATGGGCCGCCGGATTCTTGAATCCATTCCAATTTGCCGGATAATGCGACGGGTAGACCATCGGATAGACATAGTCTACGAACGGCAATGCATAGTCGAGGATCTGACCGATGCCCAAGTCGTCAGTGTTTGTCGTCGTCATTCCGAACAGGTCAGCCGAGATCACCATTCGCCCGACGCCTCTTCCGCTCTCGCTGAGTGCGGTCCGCTTCTGTACCGACTCCGGGTCAGCCGATGATATGAGCTTGTAGTACTCGTCGAATGCGGGATCGGTCGCACGCGCATTCATGTTTGCCGCCCTCGTAACTGTCATGCCGCTGCTCATCTTTGTAGAAGTGGCAGCCGCAGAAGAAGATGTGCCCGCTGCTGTCTGAACAACGCTGTATGTCCCCTTTCCTCCCCGAAGTTCCCGATCAAGGAACTCGAAGAATGACTTGAAGACCTGAGGCTTCGGCGTATCCCCAGAAATGAATGCGATGTCTTTCATATTTCCATCAGATGGGAACCGAACATAGTCAAAATTGATCTCATCGAAGCCGAGAGCGTAGGATGCCCGAGCGATCTTCGCAGTATGCTGCCAGGCCTGCTCTGATGCCATGTCTACCCAGGCAAGACCCTTGTCATCTTTCCATACAGTTCCGTCGCTCTTCTTTCGCACCGCGACTTCGGGATTATGCTTGGCGAAGCAAGGATCCTGGAATACGGCAACTCGTCCGATTACGTAAATGTTTTTCTCATGAAGCCTTTTGATAAGATCACCGATATCCCGAACCCTGTTTTCGATGCATGGAGAGGCATCGAGCTCCGCATCGCCTGTCTTGAATGCGACCATGCCAGTATAATCCTTGATGTCGATCACGACGGCATTGGCCTCGGTCGTATCTATGAGCTTTATAACCCTGTCACGCATGCTCGGCGTTCCAGCAACCCAGCTGGTCATATAGATCGCCTTGAGTGGAACGGGAGTGACAACATGTCCGGCAAGGCTGAATGCCGGATCATTTTCGGAAACGTCAGAAAGGACCGTAGTGGTCGTAGCCAAGTCAGACGTACTGGCCACGCTTGCGAAATTATGCCGAGCGTCATACTTAACCCTGAAGATGTCAGGACCGAAAACTGAAAAGGCGATGAATACCACGAGGGCGACTGCGAGAACGAGAGTCGCTGTTTTCTTACGGTTTATCTTCCTCATTGACTTCAATGTAAATCCTCTTCTTCTTAAATGCGACGAATGCGATCAGCAAGCCTGTCGCAACAATAATCCAGTTCTTCCATGTGCCGGGAAGTCCCAGAGAAGGAATGAGGGCGACCCAGAGGCCCAGAATGATAATCAATGTTCTCTTTTTCATTCTTACATTATAGGCATTTGCTGCGTATTAACAAATCAGTGTGGATTAGTAGTCTACCTGAACGCTCGTGAATCCGTCTTTTGTAATGACTATGTGATCAAGAAGGCTGATGCCGATGATCTTCCCTGCCTGCACGAGCTGCTTGGTGATCTCGATGTCTGACACGCTCGGCGTAGCGATGCCCGAAGGGTGGTTGTGTGCAAGGACGACAGAAGCCGCCCCGTACTCAAGTGCCGGCCTGAAGACCTCTCTCGGATGGACGATGTTCGAGTTGATGGTTCCGATCGAAATGACCTCCTGATGAATCACCCTGTTATGCGTATCGAGATACAGGCCCCGGAGCTGCTCTTTGGGCAGGCCGTGCATGTCCTGCAAGAACTCATATGCGTCTCGGGCGGTTCGAATGACGGTCAGGCCGACGTCGTCTTTCTTGAAAAGTCGTCGGCCGATCTCGCCGGCAGCAACCACCTGGCAGGCCTTGATGAGAGGAATGTCGAGCTCTGCTGACATGGCTTCAGGGTCAGTCTGGCTGGTGAGGGCCTGCATGCCGTACTCACGGATGATCTTCTGAGACATCTCAAGCACGCCCTCTTTCTTTGTGCCTGTATTGAGAATGACAGACAGGAGTTCCTGAAGCGACAATGATGCCACGCCTCCGGAAAGGAGTTTCTCACGTGGCTTTGAATCGTCAGGCCAGTCCTTGAGCCGCAGAGGATATTCCCTTCCATCATATCCCTCGTATGCAGGCGCAGGTGCGGCCATAACGAAATCAGTGTCTTTTGGATTGTAGGTTGTCTGTGTCATGAGGAAATTATATCACGCATGCCTGAAGCCAAGGTGAACTCATTCTGCACAGATATTTTACCTTTTCTTTACTATTTCAATAAAAACGGCTCGAATGCGTCTGAGGATATGTCAGTGAAGAGAAGGACATCCTTCATCTGGACCATAACCTGTGCAGGCAGCTCGAATAAGTCAGATTTCTGTTCATCCTCAGGCAAGATTGCCCGTTCCAGCATTTCTTTCTTATTGCTTCCCGTGACAAAGAAGGCGGCATGATCCACCCAGTTTCGCATGAAAGGAAGAGTCGTCGAGTCCCTGAGTGGGAAAGGATTTTTTCCAGTCGCATCAAGCTTTCCAACAAGCTTATCATCGTTGTTGAACTCGAGGTCGAATGCTTCCTTGCTGAGAATTCCGGGAATGATTCCGGCAGTATGTCCGTCCTCCCCCATTCCGTATACGGCGACAATTTTCCCGTTTGGAAAATCCCGCTTCCACTCTCGAATATTGTTTTCAAATCGCGCTCGATGGCCCTCGAACGACTCGTCATTGATGATCTGCGTATCGATGCACATTGCATCGACCTGAACGAGCTCATTGTAAAAGGTCTGTGCCTGAAGAATGGCAAAGTTGTTCTCGTCGAGTTCTTCCGAGAACCGCTCATCAGTGACCGTAACAGTAAGAAGCTCGCTCAGATATTCAGAGCTGATATGCTCAAGAATTTTGACTGATGAGCCTCCGGCAAGAAGCAGCAGGACGGGAGTGTCCACGTATTGGGCCAATACATCGCCGACGTACTTGCCGGCCGCCTCTGCCGCCTTTTCAGGCGTGGCGGCCGGCTCAATCTTGAACTGCTTCTTGTTGGTTGTATTCATATGCCCACTCTATCGCATTTATATGGAAAAAACAAAAACCACCCTGGCGCAATGCAGGGCGGTCTTGCCTGATCAGCCGGATACGGCCATCAGAATCTGGGAATGTGGAGCTTAAATCTGCTCAACCATGATCATATTCGTCTCTTCAGCCTCCTTGAACGGAGTTCCTGAGATGAAGACGAGCTTGTCTCCCTTCTTTACGAGCTTCTCCTTTACGAGAAGAGCCTTCGCCTCTTCGTGAGCCTCTCGGAATCCGACCTTCTTTGGCATCATGATCGGGTATACGCCGAAGTAGAGGCACATCTGGTTGTATGTCTTCTGGTCAGGAGTCATGGCAAGAACAGGAACAGAAACTCGCTGTCGTGACGCGAGAGCCGCCGCAGCACCGAATTCAGTGAGGGCAACGATATACTTCGCACCAACAGACTCTGCAGTCTGGGCAGCGGCAGCGCTGATCGACTTGCTGAGCGTATCAGAGATGAGTCGCTCAGGATGCGCAAGGAGGATAGAGTGTCGAACGTCGTTCTCAACTTCAGCCGCAATGTTGGCCATCATAGTGACAGCCTCGACAGGGTATGAGCCGAGAGTCGTTTCTTCTGAAAGCATCACCGCATCTGTTCCATCGAGCATCGCGTTCGCAACGTCAGAAACTTCAGCTCGTGTTGGAACCGGGTTCTTGATCATTGACTCAAGCATCTGAGTCGCAGTGATGACAGGCTTTCCTGCTTCATTGCACTTCTCGATGATAGTCTTCTGGGCAAGAGGAACCTTCTGCGCAGGGATCTCTACCGCAAGGTCACCTCGGGCAACCATGGCTCCGTCTACGATTTCGAGGATCTCGTCGAAGTTCTCAAGAGCCTGAGGCGTCTCGATCTTGGCGATAATCTTCGTATGCTTCATGCCTCGCTTGTCGAGGATCTTTCGAAGCTCTGCCGCTTCAGAAGCCTTTCGTACGAATGAGAATGCAACGTAGTCTACATTGTTCTTCTCTCCGAACTCGATATCCTTCTTGTCCTTCGCAGTGAGCGCGCTGATAGTAAGGTCAGAGTCAGGAAGGTTAACGCCTCGCTTTCCCTTGAGCTCTGCGCCGTTGATCACCTTACAGATAACTTCAGTATCCTTGATGTCCGTGCAGACCATTCGTACCTTTCCGTCATCGACAAGAACGGCTTCGCCTTTCTTGATTTCCTTCGGAAGCTTTTCGTAGTTGATGTACGCCTTCGTCTCATCTCCAACCGTCTTAGGGTCAGTTGAGAATGTGAACTTCTGTCCCGCCTTTACTGTAATTCGAACAGCAGGGTCGTTGTGGAATGTTCCGATTCGGATCTTAGGACCGCTGAGATCCTGAAGGATAGCGACTGGAATGCCAGTCTTCTTTGAAGCGGCTCGCGCATTGTCTACCTTCTCCTGGTGCTCTGCGAAGTCACCGTGTGAGAAGTTAAGTCGAACGACGTTGAGACCGGCCTTGAGAAGCTTTTCGAGCTGCTCTTGGCTTGTCGTAACCGGTCCGATCGTCGCAACGATCTTTGTTTTCTTGCCTAGATGCATATAAATATTATTGGTTATGTTTCTGAATTTCTAAAATGACAAGGGAGATTCTATCAATAAAACCAAGGTTATTCAAGGAAAATGGCCGAAATGCCACATAAAGCAAAACCGCGCATCTCTGCGCGGCTTGCCCGACCCTTCTTTGCGGTGCGAGTACTAGGATTCGGTCCTTACAGGACCAGTACAGGTTTCCCGTTCCCTCGGACAGGGTCCTTCGGGAATAAGGGAGAACCTTTTCTCATCCTAGACGCTGCTACGCAGCTTACTCTCCCAACTCACTTCGTTCGTTGTGCGAGTACTAGGATTCGAACCTAGGACCCCATCAGTATCAGTGATGTGCTCTACCAACTGAGCTATACTCGCATATCCTGCGAAGAGGCATTTTTGCCTCCAACGCGTGACCATTACCTTATCAAAAAAAACTTGCAAAAACAAGGGCATCAAAGGTCCGTATGCGCTTTATGCGACAAAAGAAAAAGCACCCTTTCGGATGCTCTTTCTTTGTATAGAAATTTGACTTCAGAATATTGTACAGTATCAGTTCCTTGTTGCTCTTTCGAGTCTGGATCTTTCTCCAGTTGTCAAAATGATTAGGTCATTTCTTCCTCCTATTTGCGAGAGTTAGGAACTCTAGTTCAAATCCGCATATGCAGGACTCGAACGATCGACAAGTATATCAGTGACGGCCATAAAGGCGACGTATGACATGAATTTCAATTGAATGATTCCACGAACAGCTTCCGCTACCCGTGCCTTGTTACGACTTACTCCCTGTCATCAAGCTTACCGTAGGCCCATACTGGATGAGACTTCGGGTACTCCTGACTCCCTTGAGTTGACGGGCGGTGAGTACAAGACTTGAGAACGTATTCACCGCGGTATGTCTGACCCGCGATTACTAGCAATTCCGGCTTCATGAGGTCGAGTTGCAGACCTCAATCCGAACTGGCGCCGTTTTTCTAACGATTTGCTCCACCTTACGGTATTGCGTCGTGTTGTAACGGCGATTGTATTATGTGTGTAGCCCAGGGTATCAAAGGGCCATGCTGATCTGGCGTCATCCTCACCTTCCTCCCCCGAGAGGGGGCAGTCTCGTGTGACACTTGTAACACACGACGAGGGTTGCGTTCGTTACCCCACTGAAGGGAACAATTCAAACCACGAACTGACGACGACCATGCAGCACCTGCCTACTAGTCTTGCGAGGGCTCCGGTTTCTCGGAGCTTTCACGTAGGTTTCAAACCCTGGTGAGGTTCTTCGTTTATCGTCGAATTAAACCACATAATCCACTGCTTGTGCAAGTCCCCGTCTATTCCTTTGAGTTTTAACCTTGCGGTCGTAATACCCAGGTGGTTCATTTAACGCGTTAGCTACGCCTCTCAGAGGGTCGATACTCCGAAAAGCAAATGAACATCGTTTAGGGCGTGGACTACTGGGGTATCTAATCCCATTCGCTACCCACGCTTTCGTGTTTCAGTGTCAGATATGCGCCAGTGTGCTGCCTTCGCTTTTGGTATTCCCCATAATATCAACGGATTTCACCCCTACACTATGAGTTCTACACACCTCTCGCATCCTCTAGTCTTGCCGTTTCGAACGCTGTCCCTGGGTTAAGCCCAGATCTTTAACATTCGACTAACAAGACCACCTACACACCCTTTACACCCAATAATTCCGGATAACGCTTGGGGCACTCGTATTACCGCTGCTGCTGGCACGAGTTTAGCAACCCCTTATTCATGAGGTACTATCAATAACTTTCTCCCTCATAAAAGACCTTTACATCCCGAAAGACTTCATCAATCACGCGACATCGCTCCGTCAGGCTTGCGCCCATTGCGGAAGATTCTCGACTGCAGCCACCCGTAGGTGTATGGACCGTGTCTCAGTTCCATCGGTGGGGGTCACCCTCTCAGGTCCCCTAGACGTCATTGCCTTGGTAGGCCATTACCCTACCAACTAGCTGATGTCCCACAGGCCGCTCCCAAAGCGTTAAAACTTTACTCCGAAGAGACTATCAAGTATTAGCTCATCTTTCGATGGGTTATTCCTGACTTTGGGGTACGTACCTATGTATTACTACCTCGTTCGCCACTAGAACAAAATTGATATAATCGCAAAAGTTCCCGTTCGACTTGCATGCCTTATCCATGTCGCCAGCGTTCATCCTGAGCTAGGATCAAACTCTAAATTAAAACTCTACAGAACAAAAAAGGATATGATGCTGTACAATATTCTGTTTTCAAATATCAGCCGACATTGGTTTCCCGGGTTGACCGGAGAACGTATCTAAAAACGCCCCTAAGAGCGTGCTATGCATTATACGCAGGCGAAACCCTTTGTCAAATGCCCCAGCCACCCTTTCGGCACCGAGCCACAGTAACCCCTCCTTGGCAAAGAAAAAGCCTGAAATATGGCTAGAACAAAGACAAAAGCCGCCCTCAATCGAAGGCGGCTTTTGTCAGCTGAATATCCAGCTTTTGCTTGCGCTTACTTTGAAGCCTTCTTTGCCTGCATTTGCTCTAGCGTCACAAGGAGCGGAGAAGCGATGAAGACTGAAGAGTAGACTCCGACGCCGATTCCGGCAATAAGAGCCAGCGAGAAGTTCCTTGTCGTCTCTGGACCGAAGAAATAGAGGGCAAGGAGCGCAAGAACTGTCGTCAAGGTCGTATTGATTGACCGTGAGACCGTCTGGACGAGGCTCTCCCCTACGATCTGGTCGAAGCCCTTCTTTGAGTTCTCAGGCAGGCTGAGATTCTCTCGAGTTCGGTCGAATACTACGATCGTGTCGTGGATAGAGAATCCGAGGATAACGAGAAGAGCTGTGATGAAGAGCGCATCAATTTCGAATCCGCCAGCCCGGCCAAGAAAGGCAAAGAGTCCGATCGGGACAATCACGTCGTGAAGAAGCGCGATGATGGCCACCGAACCGTATTTCCACGATGCGACCGGACGAGAAACCTTTCGGAATGTGAATGTAATGAAGAGAACGATAGCAAGAAGCACAAGGCCGATAGACCAAGCGGCCTTGCCTTGAAGTTCCCGTCCAAGGACCGGACCGACTGAGTCGAGCTTCTTGATTTCTCCGCCGAGGAGCCCCACGACCTCTTTTCGCTGAGCATCATCAAGGTGAGGCGTTCGGATGATATAACCCTGATCGCCGATCTGCCTGATGACTGATTCGCCGATGCCTGCATTGATGAGATTCTCCCTGATAACCGTAGCAGAGGGAGTTGTTGAAGCCTGGATGCCGTCAGCATATGAGACTTCTATGACAGAACCTCCTGTAAAGTCGATTCCGAAGTTCAATCCCCACTTCCAAACCGATGCGAATGAGAGCGCGATCATAAGGATCGAGAATGCGTAGAATATTTTTCTGTTTTTTACGATGAACATTGTTTTGATATTAGATGAATTCTCGATTAATTATTTCTTAAGACCGTGTCCGAAGAGAAACTTCGTAGCACCTTCGTACTTCTTCATGCCGAGCGCGAGAAGGAGCGTTCGAGTAACCGTGATAGACGTGAACATCGATACGAATACGCCAAGGATGAATACGAGCGCGAATCCCTTGATGAGCGGCGAAGTTGCCGTGAAGAACAAGATAAGACCCGTGATGATGCTTGACGTATTGCTGTCTCGGATAGAAAGCCACGCCCGCGCGAAGCCTTCCTTGATACCATCTTCGATGGAGTGACCCTTCTGGAGCTCCTCTTTCATTCGCTCGAAGATGAGGATATTTCCGTCAACGGCCATACCGATCGAGATGATGAATCCTGCAAGTCCGGCAGACGTAAGCACGATTCCAAAGAGCTTGAAGAGTGCGAGAGTGATGACCGTATAAAGTGTCAATGAAATGATCGCGATGATACCTGGAAGTCGGTACCAAACGAGGAGGAACAGAGCAATGATGATGAATCCGTAGATGCCGGCTTCGACGCTCGCATTAAGGGCATCAGTACCGAGAGAAGCACCGATGGACTGCGTCCCCACAAGCTCGATTGGCACTGGAAGTGCTCCGTACCGAAGATCTCGGGCGAGATCCCGCGCTTCAGCAGGAGTGAATCGACCATTGATAACGGCCTTTCCGTCTCGAATCGGTTCCTGAACGACAGGCGCGGATATTGGCTGACCGTCAAGATAGATAGCGATAGTCTTTCCGACATTCTTTGTCGTGAGATCCGCAAAGAGCGCCTTCCCTTCCTCGTTGAAGGTAAGGGCGATCATCGGCTGGTATGTATTTGGATCGAACTCGAGCTGGGCTCGGTCGAGATATCGGCCCGTAAGCTCAGTCGCCTCGTATTCCATGACGTCTACGGCTTCAGTAGCAGTGGCATTCGTGCCAGTCGCAGCCGGGATAGACCGAACCCCTTTCTCTGTCTTGAATTCAAGAACTGGAGTCTTTCCGATAAGCTCAACAGCTTTCTCAAGATCAGTTACTCCAGGAAGCTCGACGATGAGCTTATGGATTTCCTGCCCTCCGCTCGTACCCTTTTCAGTCTGAACGATTGGCTCAGCAACTCCGAATGCATTGATCCGAGACTCGATGACGTTCTTGAGCGTTTCCATTGAGCCGTCGATATTCTCGGATGCGATCTTTGAAGTGTCAGCCTGGTATACGAGATGGCTTCCTCCGCTGAGGTCAAGACCAAGCTTGTACGGGAACTTTGAAATAAAACCTCTGCCTGGCATTTCCGAATAGTGAACGAATGCACCGAGGAGTGCTCCGATCACAAGCAGGATGACTGCATAAAATCGTATCTTATTCATGATGCCGTCAATTATACAGAGAAATGAAGGACTGGCAATTTGAAAATGCCTGAAAATAGGGCTGAAATGAGAGATATGAAGCCTAGACTCCTACCCTCGAAAGAAGAGTCTTTATGGTCTGGAGAGCGATTTTGACATCAAGAAGGAGTGATCTGTGCTTGATGTAGTACAGGTCGTATGCAAGCTTCTCGACAGTCTCCTCAACCGTATGAGGCGGCTTCTCATGATGGATCTGGGCCCAGCCAGAAAGACCCGGAGTGATGAAATGTCGGACATTGTAATGAGGAATCTCCTTATTGTAGAGCTCAACGAGGTTCGGGAACTCTGGCCGCGGACCGATGAGAGATAGGTCTCCGTTCAGGATATTCCAGAGCTGAGGAAGCTCGTCGATGCGCGTTACGCGCATAAACTTGCCGAGCTTCGTGATCTTATTGGCATTCTGACCAAGCTGGTTTCCGGCATCCATCACGCTCATGGTCCTGAACTTGTAGATCTTGATTCGCTTCCCTCCCTCGCCGATACGCTCAGGCGTATAGAACAGGGCGCCGCCGTCCTCAAGCTTCATGCCGATCCAGACGAATGGATAGAACAAAAGAGAGAAAGCAAAGAGCGGCAAAGAAAGGCCGATGTCCATGAGTCGCTTGATTGACCCGTACACAAAGTCCGGCTCGATCGAGGCATGCTTCAGGAACCATGTCTCGTCTATGAGCCCTAATGGAACCTTGTCTGTAGTCTCCTCGTAGAGATCCTGAACATTGATGAACCGTACGCCCTTATACAAGAGCGAGTACAGGATGGGCAGAAGAGTCTGAATGTCCTTATTGTAGAGATCGACCGCAAGGATGCTTGTCTTCGCTTCCTGAAGCTCAGAGACCATGAAGCCCTCAACTGTTTCTGGCTTTGATGCGAGCAGGTCGGCAGGATTAATGACTTTTGAAACTGAGAAAAGCGAGTTCCCTGCCTTTACTTTCTCGCAGAGATAATCGACATCTGATCCCGTTGCCAGAACGACAAGCTCGGTTCTCGAAGTGACAACGATCTTTCCATAAAGTGTAAGCCTCCAAAAGAAAAGAATGGCTGACGAGATGAGTAGGTACAGGAAGAGGGTGATCTTTGGCGAGATTCCAAAATACGGAATCGAATAGAAGAAAATGATGGCGATAACCACATTGAAGGTATGTGCCGTAAGGAGCCTTGAAGGAAGCCTGCTCTTTATGAGAAGCGTATACCGGTCATAGAGTCCAGCAATGAAGAAGACGAGTGCCCAGACCACGAAAAGGAGTGAGAATGGTGCCAAATGGCTAATAAAAAGACTATTTTCAGGTACTTGGAGGTTTCGGATGGCCAAGGTCAGCCAAAGGGAGATGGCAAAAACCCCGACATCGCCGAGGAGAAGCCAAGCAAATTCCTTTTTGCCCTTGAGCGCCATACTGTGCGATACTATACTATAAACTCCCAAAAATATGAAAATACTGTTTGTCATCACCAAGTCCAATTTCGGCGGAGCCCAAAGATACGTCTTCGAGCTTGCCACTCGCCTCAAGGCCGACGGATCGGAAGTGGCGGTTGCCCTCGGAGGTGAAGGCGCGCTTAAGACAAAGCTTGAAGCTGCCGGAATCCAAGTATTCCAGATCAGCGGCGCCCAGCGAGACATCAGCATGACGAAGGAGATCAGGGCACTGTTCAGCCTGATGAGCATCTTCCGAACGTTCAAGCCTGATGCCGTGCACCTTAACAGCCCGAAAATGGGTGCGCTCGGCGCCCTGACAGCCCGGCTCTCTGGCGTAAGGAACATCGTCTACACGAACCACGGTTGGCCGTTCAAGGAGTCACGGCCAGAATGGCAGCTCGTGATCATTCGCCTTCTCTCATGGCTGACAGTATTCATCGGAGGAAGGACCATCGTGCTTTCACAGACAGAGAAAGATGACGTTCGCGGCTGGCCGTTCATTCAGAAAAAGTTGGTCGTCATTCCGAACGGCATCGCCGAATTCCCTCTTCTGGCCCGAGAAGAAGCATTGAAGAAATTGCTCGGGGAAGACCGATTAGCAAAGCTGGACTCTTCTGCGGAAAAAGTTACGGTCATCGGAACCATATCGGAACTCCACAAAAATAAAGGTCTCACATATGCACTTGAAGGAATCAAAGGCTATGTCGACCAGTACCCCGCTTCGAAGCTGCTCTTCATCGTCATGGGTGAAGGCGAACAGCGAAAGGAGCTTGAGGAAATGATCACTACGAAAAACCTCAGAGAGAATGTCGTGCTTGCAGGACATGTCGACGAGGCGCGTTCATACCTGAAGGCATTCGACTTGTTCCTGCTCTCATCCATAAAAGAAGGCCTGCCTTTCGCACTCCTTGAAGCAGGCTTTGCCGAAGTTCCGATTATAACGACGTCAGTCGGCGGCATCCCAGAACTCATTTCAAACTTGAAGGAAGGTCTCGTCATCCCTCCGCGACGGCCACAGGAGATTCAGAACGGCATCGTCTATGCACTCGAGCACCAGAAGGAGGAAAAGGCCATGGTTAAGAATTTCAAAAAGAAAATCGAGACGAAATACAGTTTTGAAACAATTCTCAAGAAGCTTAAGGAGCTTTATTTCATCTCTTAAAACCGTGATCATTTCATGACAGCGAAAAATGGCCGCCTCGATCGAGGCGGCCATTTTCTTTTACCTTATTTTCTAAGCACCAACAAATTCATTGTGGATCACGTCACGATGCGTTGCCCTCGAATACCGCTTCATGCCCATGAGGATTCCGAGTCCCGCCATTTCAGTGAGCAAATGAGACCCTCCGTAACTCATGAACGGGATCGGGATTCCCGTTACAGGCATGATTCCGATATTCATTCCTATATTGATCGTGAGATGGGTCATGAAGAATACCGCCAATCCGACAGCAAACAGCGTCTCGAAGTTCGTCTCCCCTCTCACCGCCCAGACAATGATTCGTCCGATAATGACAGCGTATAGTATGAAGAGGATTATGACGCCCACGAATCCCCATTCCTCTGCAAATGCCGCAAAGATGAAGTCCGTCTCATGCTCGGGAAGAAACTCGAGGCGTGACTGCGTTCCGTATCCGATGCCCTTTCCGAATGCCTGGCCGGAACCGACCGTAATCATCGCCTGGTAAGCGTTATAGCCCGTTCCGCGGACATCGGCCATGGGATGCAGGAAGTTCATGATTCGAGCCTTCTGGTACGGCTTGAAGACGAATCCCCAAAGGCATGCAAAGGTCAGTGCGCCGATGCAGAATACGAGTGCAAGGTGCTTCTTTGAGATTCCTGATACGAGAACCATTCCGAACCAGATGCAGAAGATGGTAATGGCAGAACCGAAGTCAGGCTGCAGCGCAACCAGGAGAAAGACAATGGCGGCGTATATCCCCGAGACGATGATGTGCCTGATATGTGCGATTTCGATATGCCTTCGCGAGAAGTATTTCGCCAGAAGAAGCACGATGACAAGCTTCACGGGATCAGCAGGCTGAATGGAAAAAAGTCCGACATTGATCCAGCTTTGCGCACCCTTCGCCACATGCCCGATCACGAACAGAGTCGAGAGCGCGAGCAATGATCCCGCATAGAGAGTCACGATGACGTATGTCCGGCGGAGAAACCTGAAGTCAATGAAGCTGAATGCGAAGAAAACCCCGAATGAGATGAAGGCGAAAATAAGCTGACGCGTGGCAAGGTCGCGCTCCTCCGTAAAGGAATTCATGGTCAGCAGGCTGAATGCGATGATGGGGATCAGCGCGCCGACTATGTACCAGTCAACATTTATCTTCTTCAGGATTGAAAACATGAGCAACTAAGAAAGACTAGATAGGGAGCTTCGGGATTATCTCGATCTTCACCGCCTGGAAGTCAAACGGTTCGGGCCATGTAAAAATAAGCGGTCGGCTCTCGCTTCCCGGAAGAACGTCCACGAGCGTTCGGGATGCCGCTCGCGCATTCCCCTTTTCGTCATAGATGACCGCAACCACCTCAATGTCCCTGTACCGATTGATGGTCTTGTTCTGGATCATCGCGTCGATTCGCGGAGAAGATGAGGCATTCCTTAGGATTTCGTCGTAGATAACGAGTTCAGGAACGGATGTCTCGAACTGCTTCCAAACGGCCGGCTGTGTGAATTCGAAGACGGCTTTTGCAGGCTGCCGTTCCCCTGCGTCAAATGCCGCCTCAAAAATCGGGAAGGCTTTTGTCGGAGGAACCATGGCATAGCCCTCACGCGTTCCGAGCAGGACATTGTCTACGTCATAAACCCTGAAGAGGTACTCGATGGGCTGCGCAGTGTAATTCACATTCGGATTCTGAACATATGCCACAAGGTTATGAAGCCCTCGTGCCACAGAAAACGGCCGCGACCACATGACGATTGGTTGAGGAAGGACATCCTGAACGCAGGCCCTGACGCTCGCACAAGCGCCTCCGCAGTCTATGCCCGTCTCTGTGCCATTTTGCTTGCCATCGAAGCATGTCGGCTGCTTATTAAAGAAGATGAAATATGAAGGGACACCGATGACGATTGCCAGGAATGCAAGCACTGCCAATCCATACATGAGTTGTCGCTGTTGGGCCCATGAGAACATGTCGCTATTCTACCAGATATGTCCTTCGAGGGCACGGATATTTTCCTGCTGGAAAATTCCTCGTGCTCAGGCCAGTCGTCCTCACAAGTCCCTTTCAGGACATATCTGGTAGAAACGCTCCGAATGCCAGGAGGGCGGATATTTTCAGCCATAATCTCGTCATTGTTAATTCCGAATCAATTAACCAAATAAAAAAACGCCTTTCGGCGTTTTCTTTTTCATTGACTACTCTGTTCTGGCGATGAGCTACTTTCCCCCGTAAGGAGTAACATCGCTTCTAGAGAGCTTAACTTCTGAGTTCGGAATGAGATCAGGTGGGACCCCTCTGATGAATCACCAGAACACAATAGTCAATGTAGGATCGCAAACTGTGTTAGATTCGCGACCATTCTCAAGGTATGAGGTCTTGTTTCTTGTGCAAGTAACAAGCAAAAGTGATTGTGATAATCATATTTCCTAATAGAATCGATGCATTAGTACACCTCAGCTCAACGCATTACTGCGCTTACACTTAGTGCCTATCAACGTGATCATCTCTCACGGATCTCAAACGATACCTTATCTTGAAGCTGGCTTCGCTCTTAGATGCTTTCAGAGCTTATCCATTCCCGACTTAGCTACCCTGCGGTGCCACGGGCGTGACAACAGGTACACCAGAGGTCAGTTCACCCCGGTCCTCTCGTACTAGGGGCAAATCTTCTCAAGTATCAACGCCTGCAGTAGATAGGAGACCAACCTGTCTCACGCATGTTTTCATTCATTACTGAATGCATTGGACTATAGCTTTATCTTTCTTGAATCAAGGTAAGATAATTAACGTTTAGTCTCTACGGGCGCCGAAAATTTCTTTTCGTCTTCCCTCGGTATTGTCCTCACCTTTCGTGTAGGATTTTACCGATATAAGTTAATTTGATACACATACATTTCTATATGTGACCGCCGTGATATTGTAATTTAATACAAATTGTTGTGTCTAACAGTTTTAGTTCTCGCACAATTTAATGTGTAAGAGTTATGTATGCCTCGGGATTCAAACGGGTTCAAATGTTGAGTTGTTACACTCCACACCTGAACGGTTTGAACCCAGCTCGCGTGACTTTTTAATTGGCGAACAGCCAAACCCTTGGGACCTTCTACAGCCCCAGGATAAGTCGAGCCGACATCGAGGTGCCGAACTCCGCCGTCGATATGGACTCTTAGGCGGAACTAGCCTGTTATCCCCAGAGTAGCTTTTGTCAGATAATCTTTGGCCGCGTCTAAAGCGGACCGTCGGTTCACTATGTTCTGCTTTCGCATCTGCTTGACACTGACGTCTTACAGTTAAGCCGGCTTTTGCCATTGCACTATCGGCACGGTTTCCATTCGCGCCTAGCCGACCTTGATAAACTCCTCCGTTACTCTTTAGGCATGTGTGTTACTTCACGTCACCGTGAAGATCGGACTATACATTTATCCATTGCTGGATAGTTGGGTTGTAGTCTCTACGGGTGCGCCGAGATTTTCTTAGCTGCTTGCAGCTTTGAAAATCCAAGTGCAGTCGCGTTAGCGAGCTGCGTTCTTTTATATGGCACGTCCCTCGGGATTGTCTCGTCTTTCGATGAGAGTTTTTCCGATATAACCAACTTTGCTCACGATGATTGCTCATCATGGTCCCCCTTTTTGTTTGTTTTGAAAGTATGACGACTTTCTGGAGGCGCCACGGATCAGGATACAAAATTTGATTTTATATCCTGAAGGATAGCGCCCCACCAAAACTGCCCACCAGATACTGTTCCTACCCGTTTTTGCCGTGTAGGTTAGAATATACATTTTCAAAGAATGGTATTTCACTGACGAGTCCGTACCAGCCAAAACCGATACATCAACCTCTCCCATCTATGCTACGCAGTGAACATATATATTCAATACCAAGTTGCAGTGAAGCTTCTGGGGTCTTTTCGTCTAACTGCAGGTAGGAGGCATCTTCACCTCCATTGCATTTTCACCGAGCGAGTCTTCGAGACAGTTCCCCAGTCATTATACCATTCGTGCGCGTCTGAACTTACCAGACAAGGAATTTCGCTACCTTAGGACCGTTATAGTTACGGCCGACATTCACCAGGGCTTACACCACTCAGCCACATATTGCTATGGGACCGTCAGCGTTTGACCTTCTGGCATTGGTCAGGCATCACCCCCTATACATCCTCTTACGAGTTCGCAGGGAGCTGTGTTTTTGGTAAACAGTTGCCAGGGAAACTTTTGTTGCAACCCACTTGCGTGGGCGAGCCTTATTCCGAAGTTACGGCTGCTTTTTTGCCGAGTTCCTTGAAGACCTCTCACTCGTTCGCCTTAGTCTACTCGACTTGATCACCTGTGTCGGTTTTCGGTACGGTTTTCACGTATATTAAGTTTAGAAGATTTTCTCGGAAGCGTGCTTTATCTAATCGGCAGAAGACGAATCCTCCGCTGTATCACGATGCTTGGAATCGGGATTTAACCCAGTCTCCGGATTTACCTAGAGAGCTCCCTTACACAATGAACGCAAATCCTTTTAATGCGCTAGATATACTACACTTCGTCCCTCCATCACTATACGTGAAAGTTATGGAATATTAACCATATGTCCATCAGGTCCGGCTCTCGCCATCCCCTTAGGCCCGACTAACCCTTCGTCGACAATCGTTGCGAAGGAAACCTTAATCTTTCGGCGTCGGGGTTTCTCACCCCGATTGTGGTTACTTGTGCCAACATTCTTACTTCTTGACGCTCCAGCATGGGTCACCCCTTTGCCTTCATCGCGGACAAGAACACTCTCCTACCGCTTAAACATCACGAATGACATTTAAACCCTCAGTTTCGGTACCATGTTTTAGCCCCGCTTATCTGCGGCGCAGAGTCTCTAGATGAGTGAGCTGTTACGCTATCTTTCAAGGATTGCTGCTTCTAAGCAAACCTCCTCATTGTCTGTGAAACTCCACCACCTTAAGTGCACTTAACATGAATTTAGGGACCTTAAATAGAGATCTGGGCTGTTTCCCTTTTGACCAGTGTAGCTTAGCCCACACGGTCTGACTGCCACGTTATTAATCTTTAGTATTCGGAGTTTGATAGGACTCGCGAGATTTCTCCCTGTCGAGTCCTTCCAGTGCTCTACCCCTAAAGGGAACACGTGACGCTAACCCAAAAGCTATTTCGGAGAGAACCAGCTATTACCAGGCTCGATTAGCTTTTCACTTCAACCCACAAGTCATCCGAATGCGTTGAACAACATATCGGTTCGGCCCTCCATCAGTCTTTCGACAAACTTCAGCCTGCTCATGGGTAGCTCGCTCTGGCTTCGGGTCTGATACATACTACGTACGCGCTATTCACACTCGGTTTCCCTGTGGCTCCATCCTCTCGGACTTAGCCTGCAACATGTATCAACTCGTTGGCTCATTCTTCAATAGGCACGCCGTGACGGTTATAAATAACCGCTCCGACTCCTTGTAGGCATATGGTTTCAGGTCTATTTCATCGTCCTTAACGGACTGCTTTTCACCTTTCCCTCACGGTACTTGTTCACTATCGATCACAACATATATTTAGCCTTAGCAGTTAGTACTGCTGGATTCCCCCGAGCTATTCATGTCTCGAGGTACTCAAGAATAGCGATAAGAGATATTTTATTTTCACATACGGGACTATTACCCTCTTGGGTCGCACTTCCCAGTGCGTTCTGTTAACAAAATATTTTGTAACTCTTTGAGCATAAATGCTCTATCGCCATCTTACAACCCCGAGCTACCCAATGGAGTCCAGCGAACTAAATAAATAGTCTGCTGTCCTCCATTGGAAAGCTCGGTTTGGGCTCCTTCCTTTTCGCTCGCCGCTATTTAGGAAATGATTCTCTTGCGAGATTGTTTTCTGTTCCTCTAGGTACTGGAATGTTTTACTTCCCTAGGTACGCATCTGAATAAATTCAGATTACAGATCAAGTCTGTAGGGTTTCCCCATTCGGAAATCTCCGGATCAAAGATTGCTTAGCATCTCCCCGAAGCGTATCGCCGCTATGCTGCGTCCTTCATCGCTCTGTTGTGTCAAGGCATCCACCATACGCCCTTATATTTCCATTAGGAAATATAAAAACCACAATCACTTTTGTTTATCACCTGCCCCGTCACCCCTCTTGAGAAAGAAGTGACGGGATGCTGGAACCAAGAAAGTTTCGTAACCCAGTTCCAGCTCTGCCTCTGATATGAAAAGACCTCCGTAGGAAGTCAGTTTGTCTTATCAACAATCTGGCTTCCAAACGAATCAGGGCAGAATTCAATTTTCAATGTGTATGTTTGCTGAGTGGCTGTGAGGTTCGATTTCCTTGAAAGAAAATCGCTCCCTTGCGAGAGCGGTCTTTCCCAGTAGCGTCTTATTCAGACGTTACTCAGAGAGACCTTTGTTCACAGCGATTAACATAACTGATAAGGGGTATTATACGCATGCGAAACCCTTTGTCAAATATTCCACCGTAGACACCTGAGAGATTCCTGGTATATGCAAAACAGCCCCTTTTACAGGGCTGTTTTGAGGCTTTCTGGGACCGGGATCCCAGGATTTGAAGGGCCGAATCGAGCCCTTCCGGACTGAAGCCTTAGTCCTTTCGAGAAATGCCGTCTACGGCCTTCTCAAGGAGCCGTGCAGCCACATCTCGTCCACCTAGGCCAAAGGCCAGTCCGAATGAGAGCGAGAGAGCTACCACGACGCCGATAAACAGGATCTGCACAAGCTCAGCTGCAATGTTGAGCTGTACGAGTGCCGTAAGGACCGCAAATACGATGATAGCCCACTTGCAGAGTGCTCCAAGGGCCCGAGAGCTCTTGAGATGCGCAGCAGACGAAGCTCCGATCACCACCTTCTGGGCAACCTCGGCGATGACCACTGAGACAAGAAGGATGAGGATCGCGATGATCACGTTTGGAAGGTATCCGACGATCACGTCTTCGAGGTAAAGGGTAACCTGATTGAATCCGAAGACCCGAAGCGCGGATAGGAAGAAAATGGCGATTACGAACCACTTGATGAGGCCTCCTACGAATGCGCCCGAATTGAGTCGGATGTCGCCCTTTCGGAGCACGCCCTCAATTCCAGCCTGCCGGAGGACATTGTCCACCTTGAGCGTATTGAAGAGCTTCTCAATGAGCTGACCGAGGAATGTGCCCGCGATCCAGCCTACGACGAAGATGATAAGGGCAATGAAGACATACGCGGCCATCTGGATAGCGATAGGTGCGAATCCAGAGAATGTTGTCGCGAGTGCTTCGCCCCAAGTCTGAATAATCATAAGCAACTTGTGTTGATATTTGTAAATTGAAGAAGAATGCGGACCATGAGCCTGCAGTCCCAAAGAGGGCGACTACCCTCTTATGAAGATATTATATCACTTAAAATAGGCCGATGCGGTCGAGAACGACTTCATGGGGATAATCGATGACATCCCGAATGAGCCTGTCTCCTACGCCGAGTCTGTACTTGAAATCCTCCGTATCCAGAACTGCGAACCGGATCTCCTTTCCGAGCTCCGCCTCGATATTTGCCATGACAGAGTCGGCAGTGCTTTTCTTTGACCCTTCAGCAACGATGAGTATGTCGAGCCGAGCTTCCCACTGTTCTTTAAAAATGCCCGAAAAGACCACGAGCTTGAGCCTTCCTATCTTTGAAAGCTTCTTGATGATCGGCTGCTTATGGACGAGGCTCGTCTGAAGGAGAAGTCTCTGGAATTCAGAGAGGTATGGAAAATTGTCATTGAGGTACCAGACGGTCTTTGTGCCATTTCGCGTCGATTTCTTGATGAGCCCTACTTTCCAAAGGAAGCTGAGTTCCCTTCTGGCTCGGGCCGAGTCGAGCTTTGACCTGTCCATGACATCGTCGGTAAAGAAATAAAGAGTGGAGTTGAAGAGGAACAATCTCATGAGCTTTACCCGGGCAGCTCCCCCGAAGATCTTTTCTAGTGTATCCATAATGACGTCTACTTTATCATAAATTCAGGCCCCGTTTCTAGCTCTGTCCGTAGGACAGCATTCAAAACGGGGCCTGGCAAATCAGTCAATCGCGGTCCTGACCCTGAGAAACAGAATCGGAAAGGACTGGCCATTCTCACGCACAACTTGAGCAGTCAGCTCGACTGGCTGAAATTCAGGAGCCTGAACCTCGGCCGAGATGATGCCCATAATTGAGACTTGGGGATTTTCAAGAGACATTTCGGTCTCCGCATAATATAAATCCAAAATCTGCACGAGCTGCTCAGATGTCATTCTCAAAAGAGACTCGGACTGGATGAATACGGTCTCCTCGAGGCACAGCTCAGGAGCAACCATGAGAGAGTCTGGTATCTCCACCGGAACCGTTGGCAGAAGGCTTCCGCCCAATGCCCTCAGCAAGAAATCGCGCAAAGTACAATGCAGGGGACTTTCTATGGCATTCATGACCTTTACTGGTTTTAGGTTGAACTTATGTTTATCCGTATAAAATGGTACTCCTGCCCTGGGAATCCGCAAGCCCGCATTTCCAAACAAGCAAAAAGCCCCTCTCTCGAGGGACTTCTTGCAATCCGGAATTGGATGAGCTGAGTATTACTTGAGCTCTACCTTTCCTCCAGCCTCTTCGATCTGCTTCTTCAAAGCGTCAGCGTCTTCCTTCTTAGCTCCTTCCTTGAGCATAGACGGAACAGCGTCTACGAGGTCCTTAGCCTCCTTGAGGCCGAGTCCGAGAGCTTCCTTGACTACCTTGATAATAGCGATCTTGTTCGCGCCAGCATCTGTAAGCTGAACGTTGAATGAAGACTTCTCTTCAGCAGCGCCTGCAGCTGCAGGTGCCGCAACAGCGACTGCTGCCGCTGAAACGTCAAACTTCTTCTCGAGGAACTTCACGAGGTCGTGGAGCTCGAGAACAGACATCTTTTCGATAGCGTCGACGATTGTCTTGAACTGTGCAGGAGTTTCGATAACTTCCTTTGTTTCGTTTTCTGTCATATTGTCTTTAGTTTAAATCCTGATAAATGAATTATTGCTTCTTCTCTGCGATGCCATTGAGAGCCATGACGATTCCCTGGATCGGTGAGTTGATAACGTTGACGAACTGAGCGTAAAGAGTCTTCTGAGAAGGAATGTTAGCGATGCTTTCCATTTCCGTCTTATTCTTGTACTCGCCGTTGAAGACGCCTCCTAGAATAGATACTCGATCAGCGAACTTCTTCTGAAATTCGTAGATCTCTCGTGCAGGAGCGAGAAGGTCCGCGCTGTATACCAGCGCAAGCTCTCCCTCGAGTGAAGGCATTTCGCCTGTCACCGATGCGTCCGCAAGGGCTCGTTTTGTCAAAGTCTTTTTAGCAACAGTGAACTGTACATCTTTTGATCGGAGCTCTCGTCGGATAGTCGTAGACTCTGATACAGGGAGCTTGTGAAAATTCACGAACACCACTGACTTTGAATCTGCGAGGATATCCTTCACTCGGGCTACGATTGCATGTTTCTGATCTTTTGATATTGCCATAACGTATTGTTTGGTTTTGCGCAAAAGCGCACATACTGCTGTGTAATCGACCGAAAGGTTCCTTTTGGAAAAGACAAAAGCTCTGGCCCTTCCCTCTTTTCAGAGTTCAGTACCAAAGCTTCATGAGAGTAGATTGGACCTGCCCCGAGCAGCCTTTTAGCCGCCTAGTGCCCGTCCGACCTCTGCATAGGGTTTACTGGATTCGAGTCTGGCACCTTTCGGAACCGCCCCGACTTCCAACCTATGGTCTCTGAAGCCTTTCAAGGGAAAGAATACCTGAAAACGCCCCGAAGTCAAACTCACAAGCTCCCCAGAGCCGACCTCAGGACGATGTAGAACTCTTTGTACAGGTATATGGCGTCCGAAAGGGGCATTTCGCCCATATATCGAGCCTTTCGCGCGGCTGACAGCTCTGAGAAGATGCTGGAGAGGCTCTGGAGGTTATTTTTCAAGTACGCCTCCGCTTTGGCCCTGTCGGCAGCCGAGGCCGCTCCAGGACTTCCCGTAGCAGGCCTCCCGACAAGCTTTCGCTCAAGAGCGGCCGCTTTCCTGTAGTACCGTGACTTGTAAGGCTCGCTGAGACTGCTTTCAGATATGCGGACCTTGAGGCGCTCGACAGCTTCTTCGAAGGTGATGGCATCGGCAGTCGTTGTAGCCGTCCCAATAATGCCTTCAGGTACGACTGTCTCATCAGGAAACCCGTCTCCTTCGATATCGACAATAACTGAGGGGACCGAGCCATTGCCCGTCACACTGTCCGGATTCGCATCAGGCAAGCTCGTCGAAATCACGCTGACAATGCTGTCAGGAGTGACGATGATCGGAGGATATGAATAGCCGCCTGATCCGGATGAAGAATTCTGATAAGAGACATGCACCTGGATTGCCTGAAGCGATTCTGACTGCGCATCGATCCTGACCGGCTGTATCGGGGACAAAAAATGCTTTTCATTTCCAAAATCCAGATACTGCATATTGGGGATGGTATTCCTTATGAAAGAGGAATCCCCGATCCTGACCTCCGTCAGGACGTCACCCATGACCGTACTGGTTCCCGGAATGCCGTCCTGGCCGATGACGAATCTTTTTCCATTCGATACGTATGCATCGCCGGATACCGTGATCCATTGCAGCGGAGTGCTCGTTGACGCTTCAGCAACCTCGGCAGGGTCATGTTCCGAAATGAAGCCAATGGCAACGCGCTTGTCCGGATCGTCTTTCAGGATGCTGAGAATCGCGGATAGCACGGGGCTTGATGAGATCATGTCCGCATGCGAGACCTGCCGCTCATGCACGAGGCT
>DASWWM010000018.1:0-2550 GCA_036405975.1 Minisyncoccota bacterium
TGACGGGCAGGCCTCTTCAAATTAACGACTGATTTAAAAAAACTCGCGAAATAAAAACCCCTGCGCATTGCGCAGGGGTTTTTCTGTGGTTTGCGCAGGGGAAGTCATGCTGCCATGATGAGCCCTTTTTGCATGGCTACAGTACGCAGCCATTTTTTTCCTCTTCGGATTACAGCTTTCACTGTGCCCGTAGGCATGTTCAGCTTTTCCGCGATGGACCTGTCTGTTTCTCCGGTTCGAAGCAGGCTGAATATTTGACGGGTGCCGTCGCTTTTCTTTCCTGCACAAAGCTTTTCGAGCAAGCTTTCAAGGATGTAAGTCTCGTCCGCATTGAGAATTGGATTCGCATGTCGTTCGCAGAATGCGGAAATCTGATCTCCATAATCTACGAGCAGCTTGTCTCTCCTGGCGCGATGGCGCAGGAAATCAGTGGCTGCATTATTCGCAATCGTGCAAATCCAGGTGGAGAATTTTCCTTTTTCAGGGTCGAAATCGCAGATGCTTCTCCAGATTTTCACGCAGGCAATCTGGACTTGGTCCTGGACATCGTCTAGATTCCAGATCCTTTTCTGGATTGTCGCTGCTATAAGGTGCTTGTACTGATCCAGAATCTCAGCGAATGCCTTCTCATCCCTCCTTGTGCAGCGCTCGATGAGCTTGTCCAATGTCGCTTTGTCCATATCCTTATCCTGTTCCGTTTTCATTCAAAGATCCTCCTGTTCGTTGTTGATATGCCATTTAAATATTGTCACTTACCCGTCAGGGTGTCAAATGTCAGGCTCCAAATCCGAATGAGGATTCTTCATGTATCGTTCATGCCCGCCGTGATATCATGCATGCCATGAACCAAAAACATAAAATGCTTATTGTGGGTCTGGCTATGCTCGCTGTCGGTTTCGGAACAGGTTTTGCCGTCGCCGCGAGTGGCTCTGGCACCCATGCGGGGAAGGAGGAGGGAGGTTCTTACCGTACTGGCGGCCACTCAATGCCTGATGGCACCATGCACGGAGCTGCCCATGGCGATATGCAGGTTAAGAATGCAAGCATGCAGGCAATGATGCATGACATGAATGCCGGTCTCGAGGGGAAACAGGGAGAAGAATTCGACAAGGCATTCATCAGAGAAATGATCGTTCACCATGAGGGCGCGATCCAGATGTCAGAGGCGGCTCTTCGGAATGCCGGCAGGCAGGAGATACGGGACCTCTCGTCCGCCATTATAGAAGCTCAGAAAAAGGAGATAGATCAGATGAAGAAGTGGGAGGCGGCATGGTATGCAGGACCCGATGCCGATCAGCGGTAGGTCTGGTCGTTTCGGTATGAAAAAAGCCCTGGAGAACATAATGTTCTGCCAGGGCTTTCGAATCGCCTCATTCGTTTCCTGACCGGGTGGTCAGTCGAAGAAACGTCTCGACTTCGTCCGGCCTGGTAAGGAAGGCCATGTACTTCATCGGCGAAGGGCAGTCGCTGCCGAGAGCCGATTTCCTCCTTCGGTAGTGGGCTACGAAGTTCATCGCGCGGTCTGATTCTGTGCTTGCAATCATGGATTCCTTTCTTGCTGAGGGTGAGCTGTTTCGGGTACAGACTAGCATTTTTGCTCGGCATGTAAAGGTCATTTGCAAAATACTTTTCTCGCACAGCGGCTTCGATACCGGCGGGCGCTGTCATGCTGGCCCTGGTCAGACGTCATAACAATCATAATGGCTGAAATAATCCAAGCGATCCTGGAAAATTACCAAGCTTCTCTTTTTATCGGCATGTTCCTGCTCGGGGAAACTGTGCTGCTTCCAGCAATCTATTATTCCCTTGAGGGCAATATTCGCATATCCGAAGTCGTCGTGATCAGCGTGGCTGCGACCCTCGTATCGGATATGGCTTGGTACTATCTTGCCCGCTTCATGCCGCTCCGCAAGATAAAGAGCTGGAAAAGGGTAAAAGAGCATGAGTCGACCTTCGCAAATCTCTCGAGGCTGTTCGACCTGTACGGTCTGAGAATCCTTTTCTTTTCAAAGTTCGTATACGGGACCAGGATTCTCGTTCAGGTGATATGCGGGATAAAAAGGGTCGATGTCTTGAAATATCTTGCGGTCAATATCGCGGGAGCGACTGCCTATGTGCTCTTCCTGTATGCCATAGCTGTCACGGTCAGCAGCGCTGTATCGAGTTATATACTGAGCGGCGTGAAAGTTTCGCTGATCGCATTTGTCGTTTTCGTAATAGCAATAAATTTATGCACGAAATATCTGGTACAAAAGAAATTGTTTCGGTAATCATTCCGGCATTCAATGAGGGGCAGACGATAGGGAGTATCGTGAGTACTGCATTGTCTCATCCTCTGGTAAAGGAAGTGATAGTTGTCGATGACGGCTCGTGGGACGATACGGTTGCTGTGGCTCGGGCAGCGGGAGCGTCGGTCGCTGTCCATAGGAGGAATCAGGGAAAAGCTGCTGCGATGGACACAGGAGTCGGAAAGGCGTCAGCCGATGTCATTTTCTTCATAGACGCTGACATCGTCGGATTCACCCATAAGATGATGAATGATGCGATCTC
>DASWWM010000019.1:0-21132 GCA_036405975.1 Minisyncoccota bacterium
CCAGATGAGAGCTGACGGGAAACAGCCGCGGGCAGACGATAAGCCCGAGCTGATTGCTGATCGCCTGGATACGTATTTCCAGCACCAGCCCGAGATCATGAGCGGAGCGGCACTTTTTGCGGATGTCATCGATATCGATGCAAGCAAGGAAGTCGCCG
Source organism: Minisyncoccota bacterium (assembly GCA_036405975.1). GTDB lineage: Bacteria > Patescibacteriota > Minisyncoccia > Phycocordibacterales > CAIZLB01 > VEQN01. Next base: position 159 of record DASWWM010000019.1, read on the forward strand.
AGGTCACCGAAGACATCATCAAGGCGATTTCAGATTCGCCGGCGTCTTCGATTGACTAGTTCCCACCCTCGGTTCAAACCAAGCGCTCCCGACAGCAAAGTCGGGGGCGTTTTTTATTGCTTTATTTTCAACCCCAGGTGCAGTAAAATAAGGCCTCTTGGAAATCTGGCCATAAATGCCCTTTCAAGGCGATACTTATCAGAATCATCGCGAAAAGCGAAAACCATTTACATACATGACCAATATCGACCCGAAGAAGCAATCAGTACTCATCGTCCTCGACGGCTGGGGCTATCGAGAAGACAGCACGGACAATGCCGTCCTCCAGGCAAAGACGCCTAACTTCGACGCATATTGGGCCAAATACCCTCATACCCTGCTTGAGGCCAGCGGTCTCGCGGTAGGACTTCCTGAGGGACAGATGGGAAATAGCGAAATCGGCCATACGACGATCGGCGCAGGAAAGGCTATCGATACGGACCTCGTCCGAATCAAGAAGGCCATCAATTCTGGAGAATATGCCAAAAACCATGCCTTCACTGCCCTCTTCGACCATGTGAAGCAAAACAATTCTGTTCTTCACGTACAGGGACTTCTTGGTGAAGGAGGCGTGCATAGCCACTCTGACCACCTCTTTGCATTCATCAAGGCAGCCAAGGAAGCAGGCGTAAAGAAAGTCGCTATCCACGTCTTCACTGACGGGCGAGACACCGCTCCGCAGAGCGCGGGCCAGTATATGGAAGATCTGGAAAAGCTTTTGCATGAGATCAATGACGAAACGCATATGTCATTCATCGCTACAGTATCCGGACGATTCTTCGCCATGGACCGAGACGATAACTGGGACCGACTCGAGAAAGTCGAGAAGGCAATGTTCGAATGCGAAGGAGGCGTCTGCGAGATCAAGCCTTCGGAGTTTGTGAAGTCACTGTATGCGAACGGAAAAGTCGATGAGCATCTTGAGCCGCATGTAGTTTCAGGAGCACATGGAAACGGCGCAAGAATCTCCGACAATGACGGCATCTTCTTCTTCAACTTCCGAGCCGACCGGGCACGAATGCTTTCAAAGCGAATTCTCGAGCGGGCAAAGGCGCAGAATCTCTGCTTTGTGACGCTTACGTCATATGGCTCAGAATATTCTCTTGAAGCCGGATGCCTCGTCGCATTCTCTCCAGCGTCGATCGAGACGACGCTGGCCAAGGAGCTGTCGGCAGCCGGCCTGACGCAGGCGCATATCGCCGAGACAGAAAAATTCCCTCATGCAACATACTTCCTGAACGGAGGCGTTGAGAAGCCATACGATGGCGAGAAGCACATTCTTTTGGCCAGCAGAAAGGACGTGCAGACGCATGACCTCGCTCCTGAAATGCGGGCCGAGGCCATTGCCGACAAGGCCATCGAAGAAATCAACGACGGCACGAATTTTATCTTCATCAACTTCGCCAATCCTGACATGGTCGGACATACGGCGAACGTTCCGGCGATCATTGCAGCGGTTGAGAAGGTAGACACCGAGCTTGGCCGAGTGATCAGCGCACTTGAGGCCCGAGGCGGGACGGCATTCATCACGGCGGACCATGGAAATGCAGAGCTCAATATTGACCCAGTTACCGGCGAAAAGCATACGGCACACACCATCAACCCCGTTCCCGCCATCGTCACAGACGCATCAGTAACGCTGAAGCCAGCAGGAACGCTCGCGGACATCGCTCCGACCATGCTTGCCATCCACGGCATTAAGGCTCCCGTGCAGATGACAGGAACAAACCTCATTTCTTAAGATCCGCTGCATGCGTTGGATTCGCACGCCAAAGCGTTTGACGTTTTTCTGAAATAAAAAAGAGCCTCACCTTTTGCTTTCGCAAATAAGTGAGGCTTTTGTTTTTTTCAGACAGGGTGATTAGTCCATGTCCCAGTGCCAATACACAACACCGTCTTTAAGGGTTTCTTGATGGGCATTACCGCCGTCACTGGCACCGTGAGGCCGAATATGGCGAGCGCCTCCGTGGCTCTGGAGAAGAGAGCCATCATGAGAAAGCTGCAATCCGGCATTCCGATGTACTGCGATGACTGCCCAGAGATCATCCTCCTCAATAGGAGTCTCGCTGACAGGCGCCTGATAGCGTCCCAGCACGAGGCTCCAGTCTCCAGGAGACTGGACTGCCCGAGAAAGAAGTCCGGAGGCTCCCTTTTCCGATTTATCCGCAAGCAAGGCCTGCGCTTCTTGTTTTTTCATGATAACTGATGTTCGAGGTTGAGTTTTGGTGAGAAAAGCTTCGATCCGCTTGGCACATGCCAGCAGTCGATCAAGGCCTTTCTTCCGAACTCAATGCTGATTCAACAGTTATTTTCTAATGAAATAGTAGCACATTTATATAGATAAGTCAATTCATAGACGACTCCTTCCCTGCTATATTTTTCACAGAAACAGAACCTCAAAAAAAACAATCTGCATTGGAATGAAACGAAAACCTAACCCTCTCAAGGGAACGGTCAGCCGTTTCCTTTCATCAGGCAGCCAGAAATGGTCCCGCCACAAAAAGAAATGCGAACGTTTGGGCCTCAACCCTGAAGATGTTCCAGTAAATACAGGCTGCAAGCGGAGATCAAGGGCCAAGAAGCCAAGGGAAAGTGATTTTGTCAGATTCATGAACAGCATCCAAACCCGAGGTCCTGACCGGCCCGGAACGGTTTATGAAAGATGGACCAAGTCAATTCGAGCGACGCTCGAGACGGAAGGCGTCTGGCCCACAGGCACGGATGACTGGAATCTGGACGTAGTTGCCAGATACTTCCAAGAACTTCAAAAGGAACTTAGAGCATCTGCCATGAAGGTGAGGCACGCAAAGGATCGATGCAAACGCAGACCCGACGCTCCCATACACTGGATCATACACCTGCTGCTTGACGGGTCTTACAGAAAGAAAAAAGCGGCTTCGCTCAGAGAATCGGCCGATGAAGTACACAGCCTGAGACGATCGTTCGGAGCAATATACAAGGACATTCGTGCAAGGCTGATGAGGAGAAAAAGGATGATCTGCATGGACTATGTATACCACTGGACTCCGGAAAAGATATACCTTAACTGGTATCCGAAAGAAAAGGGCGTGAGGATCCAATGGCAATACATGTATGTGCCGACCTTGAAAAGGTTTGCAGAAAAAGAAGTGCCTCTCCGGATAACTCCGTTCGAGATATGCAAAGCCGATGAATCGGATTGATGCAAAGAATTAGGCCCGGCAACATGAATGTTGCCGGGCCTTTTTAATTAAACTCTTTGCGCCCAGATCAGACAGGGCGGACATAGATGACTCCCGAATCTGGTTCATCTCCAAAATCGGGTAATGGCCTGCCGTGGAGCGAAGCCGGAACAGGGACCCATTCACGCCGATGGTTGCAGGAGAAAAAATCACCCTCCCGTAATGTATTAGTTGAGCGAATTCTCACGCCCCGAAGGAGAAGATCGCAATTAGATTGGTGCCCAAAAGTCTGCACCCGACTCGCTGGTTCAGTATTCATAAAAGATCGTTTTGCAGGTTATATCACTGACCGATGAGTAGGTCAAAGAAAAGGGAGGGGTCGCTGCCAAGATTTGGCGCTTTTTTTGGACATAACAATATTGTTATGTCAGGAACTAGATACAAAATCCCAGCCAGAAGCATTTCCTTTTTGCTACCGACAGATTACTGAAAACTCTGCCGCTTGGCACGGATGCCCTTTGTCGCATCCTTCTCGGCCTTTTTCGCCTTCTTATCGCTCTTTTCGAGTCGCGCCTTGAGTTCGAGTACCTCGTCGCGGAGAATGGCAGCTGTCTCGAAGTCGAGAACCTTAACAGCTTCGGCCATTTGCTCTTCTTTCTGCCTGATAAATTTCTTAGGGTCCTTATTGAAATCTGCGGCGTCCAAGACAAGCATATTCTTCACGGTCTTTTGATGCTCGCTTAATATCTGCTCTGTGATGTCATGAATCTTCTTGGCAATAGTCTTCGGCGTAATGCCATGCTCCTTATTGTATGCAAGCTGAATCTCTCGCCTTCGATTCGTCTCATTGATAGCCCGCTCGAGTGAGCCGGTCATCTGGTCCGCATAGAGAATCACCTTTCCGTCAACGTTTCGAGCGGCTCGCCCGATAGTCTGGATAAGCGCCGTTTCGGATCGAAGGAAGCCTTCCTTGTCGGCATCAAGAATACCAATGAGCGAAACCTCAGGAAGGTCGAGCCCTTCTCGAAGCAGGTTTACTCCAACGAGCACGTCGAATGTTCCCTTTCGGAAATCCGTCAGGATTTTGATTCGATCGAGCGTCTCGACATCGCTGTGGACATAGTTCGTCTTAATTCCCCGCTCCTTGAGGTACTCAGTAAGGTCCTCAGCCATTTTCTTAGTCAATGTCGTTGCGATAGCTCGCTGGTCTTTCTTGATGACCGCTTCGGCCTCTTCGATGAAGTCAAAAATCTGTCCAACATATCCGTCCTTTTCCTGCTTGAGCGAAGTTACCGGCTTCACTACGAGCACCGGATCGATCAGTCCGGTTGGTCGGATAATCTGCTCGGCAACATTTTCGCTGTGCTCGACTTCGAACTTTCCAGGAGTCGCGGAAGTAAATACGACCTGCCCAACCCGTTCTTCGAACTCATTGAACTTAAGCGGTCGGTTATCAGCAGCTGAAGGAAGCCTGAAGCCGTGATCGATAAGATTCTTCTTTCGAGCCTGGTCACCTGCAAACATTCCGCCGATCTGCGGGATGCTCACATGCGACTCGTCGATGACCGTCAGGAAGTCCGGCACACGCTTAGTGACCTCCTTACCCGTCTTTTGATCCTTAACCACCACTTCCTTATGCGGGAAATACGAAAGCAGGGTATCAGGCGCTTCGCCAGGCATCTTTCCAGAGAAATGCCTTGAATAGTTCTCAATACCGCTGCAATAGCCGATTTCCTTGATCAACGCCAAGTCATATACAGTTCGTCTTTTGATACGCTCAGCCTCAAGAATTTTTCCTTCCTCATTGAACTTCTTAAGCTGCTCTTCGAGTTCATGCTTGATGTCCACTACCGCTCGTTCTCGCTCATCTTCAGGCGTAATGAAATGCTTTGCCGGGAATAGGAAGAATGCATCGAGTTCTCCCTCTATCACTCGCGTTATCTCATTGATCACATAAATAGTATCGATCACGCTCATCGGTCCAGAACCTGCGAATACAAGTCGGTAGATAACCCGCTCATTGATTGGCATAACTTCGAGAGAGTTTCCAACTGCTCGGAATGAGCCAGGCGTCAGATCAGCCATGGTTCGAGTGAATTGCATCGCTATGAGCTTTCGCATGAGCTCGGCCCGGTCTTCCTTTTGGCCTTTGACCATCTTCAGATTCACCTTTTCATATTCTTCAGGCGAACCCAAACCGTAGATGCACGATACTGAAGCGACTATGATCACGTCTTTTCGCGTCAAAAGTGCCTGCGTTGAAGCATGCCTCAACCGGTCGATTTCCTCGTTAATCTGGGCCTCCTTCTCAATGAAAGTGTCCGAATGCGCGATATACGCTTCCGGCTGATAGTAGTCGTAGTACGAAACGAAGTAATGGACGGCATTGTTCGGGAAGAACTCTCGGTACTCCTGAGCAAGCTGCGCAGCAAGCGTCTTGTTATGGGCAATGACAAGCGTTGGCTTTCCAACCTGAGCAATAATGTTGGCGGCCGTATAGGTCTTTCCGGAACCAGTAACACCGAGAAGCGTCTGGTACTTGTGACCCTCATGAATGCCGTCTACGAGCTTTTTAATGGCCTGTGGCTGGTCTCCAGCGGGCTTGTACTGGGTATTCAATGCAAAAACGCCCTTGTCTGCTGCAATGGCCTCCTTGCCTTCCCCCTTCTTTGACTGAGAGTTCTTAGGCATATCCAAGCAATAATACTCTTCCTTTGGGGAAAACTCAAATGAGCCTTATTTTCTTGAACTTTATTTGAGCATTACATCATGTCTACCAGCTAGACTGCAAAATGCATCAGAGATAACATTTGAAATATGGATACGAACAATGCAATCATTTACGCAGGCGTAGATAAAGACGAGCCGCTCACGAGAGGCTTTGCTTACGAGAATTTCGCGACTCGGGAATTTCTTCTGAACGATTATACAAAAATCATTGGCGACATCATGGATTCAAAGATCGAAAGAAGGATATCGCCTCTTGAAGAGAAGCTCGACAGGCACATAGCAAAACTCGACAAGGATCTCGAAGAGTTAAAAGAAATGAACAGGGATTCAAAAAGGAGGATTGCTACGCTCGAAAGAGAGGTATTTGGTTATGCTTCTTAGTCTTTAAGATAGAGTCCGAGGAAATTCTTCTTGTATTCCGCAAAATTACCATCAAGAATCGCCTGTCTCATATTGTCCACAAGCTTGATGAGGAAATGAAGGTTATGGATAGAGGCTAAAGTTCCAGCAAGCATTTCCTTTGCATGGAACAGATGTGCCACATACGCTCGCGAATAGTTCTTGCAGGCATAGCATTCGCAGCCTTCGTCAATCGGACCAAGGTCGTCCCTGTATTTGGTATTTCCAATATTTACCTTTCCGTATTTTGTAAAAACAGTTCCCGTTCGTCCGTTTCGCGTCGGGAGGACGCAGTCAAAAAGGTCACAGCCTTGCTCTACGGCCATAAAAAGATCTTCAGGCTCGCCTATCCCAAGAAGATGCCTTGGCTTTTCTTCAGGAAGCACCGAATTCACCCATGCAACAGCACTCGACATATCCTCTTTTGCGAATGAGCCGCCGATCCCGAATCCATCGAAGCCCTGCTCTACGCCATTTCTGTCGGTAATTCGCATGGCGGCAAGTTTCTCCGCGCTTTCCTTTCGAAGGTCCTCAAAACGGCCGCCTTGCAGCACGCCAAAGAGCGCCTGTCTTTCTGCATTGTCTTTGCTGTGATGATACTGAAGGCATTGCTTGGCCCATCGATGCGTTCGGTCAAGCGACTGCCGCTGGTATGAAAGGCTTTCCGTCGGAGACGTGCATTCGTCGAATGCGAAAATCATATCCGCCCCAATATTGTGCTGAATGGCAATGGATTTTTCAGGAGAAAAATAATGGGCGCTTCCATCGATGACCGATCGGAACATCACGCCATTCTCATCTACTTGGGCAGGCTTCAAGGCCGCGCCATCCTGTGCATTCAAGGAGTCGCGGCCGCCAGCCTTCGCCTTCATCGCTTTTGCGGTCTCGGTCGTTTCAGAAAGGGGCATTTCACCTGCGGCACCCTTGCCTCCCTCACCCTTAACAAGCTTCCCCAAATCTTTGCCAAAAGCCGCTCCGAGCGAAAATGCCTGAAAACCGCCCGAATCAGTCATGGTGGGACCGTTCCATCCGGAGAACCTTCCGAGTCCTCCCGCCTTATGTATAAGCTCATCGCCAGGCTGAAGATAAAGATGATATGTATTGGCGAGCATGACCTGAGCACCCGTCTCCTTGAGCATTTCAGGCGTAATGCCTTTTACCGTCGCCTTTGTGCCGACCGTCACGAATGCCGGAGTCTGAATGTTGCCGTGTGCAGTCGAAATGACCCCGGCCCTTCCAAGGGAACCCGGAGCCTCATCGCTCATTTTTTTGACGATATCGAACTTGATCGCGTTCATGTATACAGCAGTTATATCACACATACTGTGCCTTGACGATATTTGTCATGGACAGTGTGCACTTCTTCTTTCCGGCCGCGCACAAAGAAAAAGCCGCCCTTTTAAGAGGCGGCTGGCAGGACTTTCGAGACCCTGCAATCGGCGGTGCTGCGGAAGAAATTCCGCAGACAGCGGATGAGCCTTAGCGAGCCCAAGCTGGAAGAGGGGCAGCCTGGGGAACGTAGTTCGCATAACCTACCGAACCGAGCTGGGTTACGTCTTGCGGTGCATACGCGAAGACTTGGCTTACGAGAGAAAAGAACGCGATTGCTGCATGCTGGAACGCATTGAATACGTCAGGCATAAGCACCCTGATGGCAATGAGTCCGATAACGAGTCCTACTGCTTTGAACATAGGGCTGCGGAGGGAGGGTTTATTATTCGCTTGGCTGACAAGCCAAGTGTCGGCTCATTGCCAACTCCCCTCCCGAGAAAGAGTCATGGTAGCAGATCGCTTCGCGCTGTGCATGACGCCAGCACAAGCATAGGCAGCTTTTCAGCAGCAAGAGAAAAAGGCCACCGACATGACTCCTTTTTGGGAGGGACGTTGACTTCTTTTGAAGTTCCGTCGATTCATGTCAATGACCTTGACGTCTTTATAATAACATACTTATTGAAATATGCAAGTCTTATGAGGGCACGATTCCTAGTTCACTGACGGCTCGAATACCGCATTCTTCTTGAGGAAATCCATGATCTTGACCGCATCCCCTTCCCGGTCATCGCTTTTGAGAATGACGATGACCACAGGTCGCTTTCCGCCCTTTGCCATTGTCACATCAAAAAGCGATACTGTAGTCTTCTTTGCCTCGTCGATGAAGCCGTTCTTGCCTCCCATGAATGAGTCGTAATTCAAGAAGCGGTTTGCATTAACCCATGTATGCTTGAGGATCGAGTACTGCCGGACCCGCGTCATGTCATAGAGTGTAGGCGCCTTCTGATAGATATGCCGCCCAAGGATCATCAGGTCACGAATTGATGAGACATTCTTCGGATTGAGGCCGCTCGGATCCTCAAAATACGTGTCGGTCATGCCCAGCTCGCGAGCCTTCTTGTTCATCTCGTTAAGAAATGCTGCATGGCCTTGAGGAAATGCATCCGCAATCACTTCTGCAGCATCATTGCTTGATTCCATGAGGAGCGGGTACATGAGGTCGTATAGCCGGATTTTCTCTCCAATGTTCAGCTTTCCCTGTGCCCCGTAGGTATTGTAAGAGTCTCGAGAGACGATGGCGATCTTCTGCATGTCCATCTGCTGATGAGCAATGAGTCCGGTCATGAGCTTCGAGACTGACGCGATAGGCGCGACCAGCCCTTCGTTCCGCTCGAGGATGATCTCCCCCGTCTCGAGGTCGGCCGCAAGATACGCCTGCCCTGAAAGGCGGGCCATGACGGTCTGGTTGGTTATCGTGTAATTATGGTGAAATCCGGCCCTTGATGAGCCAGAATCGTCAGAGCCGCGCGGCTCCTGCTCGGTATTGTTCTGCCCAATCTGGGAAGCCGCGCGGCCTCCAGCCTGCTCCTGTATTCCGGCAACTCTGTTTCCTGAATCTGCATTGAATACGACATCTTTGAATGCAAGAACTCCTTGCGTGACAAAAGACATGGCCGATACTCCGAAGAATACGAGTACCAGTCCCCATTTCACATATGTGCCCGTAGTGGGCTCGCCGTGCACGTCCGTCTTGATCATCCTAAAAGCGAGAGGCTTTCTCTGTTCCGAGCTTGGTTCCATGCTTTTTATTGTACCAGAAAAAAATTATTTTCTAAATTTGTAGAACACCTTGTTTCCAAAGCGAGTGTCGATGTATTCGAATGTGGCAGTAGCTGATGTGAATACGTCAGACTTGAGCGCGGTTGCGAGATTCTCATATGACTGCGTGAGAGGCCTTCGCTGATTGAAGATGATCCGGCCATTGCCTTCGATCTTGAATACGATCTCATCTTCTCCTCGGTGCTCGATTTCCCGCACCTTGAGCTTGAATGACTCTATTTTTACAGCCATATCCTTGAGTTCGCGGAGCAACTCCTGGGGCATGAGGGTCTTGCCGACAGGCTTCGATCCGACTGACTCATCGAGTCCTGAGATGCGAAGGAGAGGACCGTATGAAGACTTCGGGGCAACCGTTGGCGCTGCTGGCTTCTCCGCACCATCGGAAACAGCTGATACGCCTTCCGTACTCGTGCCAGCATTCTCATCAGGCGAAGAGGATGATGCATTTGACGCTGTGCCTTCTGAATCATCCCGCTTCTCCCGAACCTTTGCGGCAGGAGTCGGCATAGATCCGTCTGCAGCGGCAAATATGTACGCATTCTCGTCTACCAGATAGCATTCGAGAGCGGAACACCATTCAGCGAAAGGGGCTCGTTCCTTGATGCGGACATTGAGGTAGTTGAAAGACTCTGTCTCCATATCGAGAGACTCGATCTTCGGAAACGTATCGACAAGCGCTTTTGAAAGCTGGTCCTTAGGGAAAATAAGGCTGTTTCTCTTTGGAAAAACGCCCATATACGACGCATCGAGAATGACATTCGACACTCGCTCGATTTCATCACCAGGTACGGTCTCGTTCCCGACAACGACCACCTTCCTGATCTGGACATTGTCCATATGCGAAGCGTATGCGAGGCCTCCGACAGCAAAAAGTCCGAGAGCAAGAATTCCATAAAGCCTGATGAGCTTCTTCTTTCTCCTTTTTCGCACTACCGACTGCGACCTGAGGAGATCCCTGCCTGTTGAAATTCTTGTTCTTGGTACTTGTTTCATTATTTGCCGATGACTTCCTTATTGGCCATGTATGGTCTGAGGATCTCTGGCAGTCTGATCGTTCCGTCTTCCTGCTGGTAATTTTCGATGAGCGATACAAGGATTCGCGGAGTCGGGATGGCCGTGCAGTTCAATGAATGCACGAATCGGGATTTGTTCTCTTCGTCCCTGTACTTGATGTTGAGACGTCGTGCCTGGAAATCGTGGAAGTATGACGCTGAGCTGATCTCTCGATACTTCTGCTCCCCTGGAACCCAAAGCTCGATGTCATATTTTTTCACCTGTCCGAGACCGAGGTCTCCTCCGCAGTTTACGACAGTGTGATATGGAATTCCTAAACTTTCTATGAATTCTTCCGTATTCCGGTTAATCTCTTCATGAAGCTTCACGCTCTCCTCATGGCTCGCCTCGCAAAGCACAACCTGTTCCATCTTGAAGAACTCATGCACTCGGATAAGACCCTTTACGTCCTTTCCATGAGACCCCGCTTCCCTTCTGAAGCACGGCGAGAATGCAAGAACCTTTTTAGGAAGTTCGTTTTTTGGAATCTCTGTATCTGCAAAATAGGCCATAGTTGCAACTTCAGCGGTTCCCGCGAGGAAATCGCCATCCTGCGTCTTGTATAAGTCCTCTTCCCCCTGAGGCAAGTAGCCTGTTCCGAAAAGCGTCTCCCGTCGAACGAGTGAGGGCACGATCATGAACGAGAAGCCTTTCTTCGTCCAGAAATCTCGAGCATACATCCAAATGGCCAATGAAAGCTCTGCGGCGCCATTCTTGAGGAAGTATCCTCGGAAGCCTGATACGTCTGTGCCTTTTTTAAAATCAGCAAGATCAAGCTCTTCCATAATGTCGATATGGCTTTTTGCCTCAAATGGGAACGTCTGCGCATCTCCCCACTTCTTCACTTCGACGTTGTCTGCATCGCTCTCTCCTTCAGGAACTGACATGTCGGGAATGTTCGGCACGCTTACCATTTGAAGCTGCCACTCTTTCATCACTTCCGCCAGCCGCTCTTCGTCAGCCTTGATCGAGTCTTTAAGCGTTCGCATCTCTTCGATGAGAGCATTTCGCTTTTCGGCATCGGTCTCGACAGTGATCTGCTGGCTCACCTTGTTCTGGTCGGCCTTTCGCCCCTCGACTGAGGTTACAAGCTCTCGTCGGATCGTATCAACGGAGAGAAGTTTCTCAACATCGAATTCCATTCGCTTTTTCTGAGCGCCGGCCTGGATGAGTTCTTTATTTTCCCTGATGAATTTGATGTCGAGCATGGTAGTAGTGCGTTCAGCACGCGTATTCGGTAAATTTAACTTTATTTTATGGCTTCATCATAGCAAAAGAGTAGTGTTTTAGCCAATGAATACGCCACACCCGCCATTTATCAAAGACGATCCCGCAGGATACGAAATCCAGACCGCCGGATCGACCGTTTCATACCTGCTCGACCAGATCCCGGACAAGCCGAACAAGGTGCATCTTGCAGGTGACCCAACGCTTCTGAATGACAAGTCGCTGAAATTCCTTTGCGTCATCGGGTCGCGTAAGCATACGCTCTACGGTCGCGAAGCCTGCGAAACGCTCATTCGTTCCCTCGCAAGCTCGAAAGTTGCCATCGTATCAGGTCTGGCGCTGGGCATCGACGGTCTCGCGCATGAGGTCGCACTAGACGTCGGCCTGCCATGCATAGCTGTTCCGGGTTCAGCCATCGACCAGGCCTCCTTGTACCCAAGGTCACATACCGACCTGGCAGAACGCATCGTCAAAAACGGAGGCCTGATTCTCTCCGAACTTGAGCCGGGGACGAAAGCGAGCCCTTGGAGCTTCCCCATGCGAAACCGCATCATGGCAGGACTGAGTCATGCCGTTCTCATTATCGAGGGAGAGGAAGATTCTGGAACGCTCATAACCGCACGGCTCGCACTTGAGTACAACAGGGACGTCTTGGCTATTCCCGGACCCATCTTTTCTCCGGCATCGAGAGGGCCGCTAAACCTCATCAAAGGAGGCGCCGTTCCTATTTGCTCGCCTTCAGACCTCAAAGCTGCGCTTGGCATAGTCGAAGGCTCGCTCTTCAGCTGAGCCTATTTGCCGAACACATATTATATGTGCAATACTGAAAACATAATCACATGAAAAAACAGAAACTTCTCATTGTCGAGTCCCCTGCAAAGGCCAAAACCATAAACAAGTATCTTGGAGACGAGTACAAAGTAGTCGCTTCTGTTGGCCATGTAAGAGACCTGCCCAAGAGCAATAAGACCGCCATCGACATCAAGGGAGGATTCGTTCCGCGCTATGTAGTCTCTGCCGGAAAGGAGAAAGTCATCGACGAGATCGTGCACCTCGCCTCAAAAGCCAGTGAAGTCATTCTCGCGACCGACCCCGACCGAGAAGGAGAAGCCATCGCTTGGCATATTCAGCAGGCCACGAACCTCAAAAACCCGAAGCGAGTCGTCTTTCATGAGATCACCGAAAGCGCAATCAAGGAGGCGATCCGGCACCCTCGAACCATCGACCAGAACCTGAGAAAAGCACAGGAGGCACGACGAGTGCTCGACAGACTTGTAGGATATGACCTTTCAGGCCTTATCTGGAAGAAGGTTCGGTACGGACTTTCAGCCGGACGAGTGCAGTCTCCTGCCCTTCGAATCATCATGGAACGCGAAAGAGAGATCAGGGCATTCGTTCCTGTTCAGTATTTCGTAATCGAAGCCGACCTTGAGGGGAGAAAGAACAAAGGCAAGATGACCTTCTCGTGCACGAAGGAACCGGCCGAGCAAGCTGAAGCGGACAGGATCGTGGAAGTGGCAAAGGCAAACCCATGGCAGATAACCGACATTGAACAGACGAAGGCGAAGCGATCTCCAAAACCACCACTCATCACGTCAACGCTTCAGCAAGCTGCCAGCTCGCGACTAGGATTCTCCCCTTCCCGAACCATGAGTATCGCACAGAAGCTATACGAGGCAGGACATATCACATACATGCGAACCGACAGCGTCACGCTCAGCAAGTCAGCCATCGCAGACTCGCTCAAATGCATCGACGCCGAGTTTGGCCCCGGCTACTCTGAGGCACGAGGATACTCTTCCAAGAGCAAGAACGCCCAGGAAGCCCATGAAGCCATCAGGCCTTCAAAAGTTTCAGTCGTTTCAGCCGGCTCAAACGACGACGAGAAGAAACTTTACAGACTTATTCGAGCGCGAACACTTGCATCGCAGATGAAAGACGCCGAGCTTCTTAGAACTCGCGTGACAGCGAACGTGGCCGGAGCAGCACAGACCATTCCCGACTTCACCGTCACGGGAAGCCAGGTAAAGTTCGAAGGATGGCTCAAGGCAGACCCAGATGCACGAGGCGAAGACGTAGAGCTCCCTTCAGTCGAGAAGGGCGAAGCTGCAAACCTCTTGGACATCAGGAATACCGAGAAATGGACTGAGCCACCCGGCCGATATACTGAAGCGGGCCTTATCAAGGAACTCGAGAAGCGAGGTATCGGGCGACCTTCCACATATGCAAGCACCATCAGAACGCTTGAGGAACGGGAGTACGTTCAGAAAGTGAATAAGGCTCTTATTCCGACAGATACAGGCGACGTGGTGAGCACATTCCTTGAGCATTACTTCCCCAGCTACATCAGCGACGACTTCACCGCGCTCATGGAAGACAAGCTCGACGATGTCGCGCTTGGAAATGCCGAATACGAATCAACACTCAAGGATTTCTATATCCCATTCCACAAGGATGTCGAGTCGAAGGAAAACATCGAGAAAGCGACGAATCTTGGCGAAGCAGATCCGAAGTTCAAATGTCCGAAGTGCGGCAGCCACATGACCATCAAGCTCGGACGAGGAGGAAAATTCCTCAGCTGTGCAACATATCCTGACTGTACCGGCGCCCTTACGCTCGAAGGCGAAGAGATCAAGGGAGATGAACCGATCGGACACGATCCGAAAACTTCGCTTCCGATCTTCGTGAAAGTTGGAAAGTACGGTCCATATGTCCAACTCGGAGACAAAGAAACCATCGAGAAGGCCATCGCCGAAGGAAAAGATATCGGGATCGCGAAGCCTGAAGAGCCTGTCGCAGCAGCCCCTGAACCCACACCCGAGGAAGAGCCGGTCGTGCAGTTCGATGCTAACGGCAAAGTAAAGAAAGCCAAGAAGCCGCGAGCAAAAAAGCCAAAGAAGGTGACGATCAAGCCGCGAATGGCCAGCATTCCAAAAGGCAAAGACATCACTTCCGTCACGGTTGAGGACGCCCTCGTATATCTCAGCCTTCCAAGACAGCTTGGCAAGCATCCCGAGACCGGAAAGGTCATCACGGCAAACGTTGGCCGGTTCGGACCATACATAGTTCATGATGCCGACTTCAGGTCGCTCAAAGGCGAAGACAATCCGTACACCATAACGTACGAGCGAGCAGTGGCCATCCTTAAGGAACCCAAGAAAGTCAGCACCCGAGGCAGATGGGCAAAGAAGAAAGCAGACACTGACGTGAAAGCTTAAGGCGAAACGCGGCCCGGAAATGAAACAGATCTTGAAAAACCGACCATTAGTGGTCGGTTTTTCTTTTATTTGACACCTCTTTCACTTTTTTTGTACTGTAAATCCGGCATCGTTCATTGAAATAGTTTAGGTCTGGGAAGCGCACCTTGAATCGGGCACCGCCCACCGTCGAGTCCCGCTTCCCCAACCTCAAACTCAAAATCCCGAACATGAGCTTCATATCCCCGTTATTTGCTTGGATGATCCGGCGGAAGCCTGTCATCCCGGCACCAGAACCAGAAAAACCCCCGGAACACATGCCTCGGCCATCTGTAGCCGAAGAGACGCACAGAGTCAGAAGGTTCTGCATCAAGGGCAGTGACCTCCTGTGGATCTACAGTCCGGTCGGATCTCACACCTGGACAGACTTCGCGCACGGAATGCTCCTCGATGTCAGATTGATTTGCGAAGCGACCCCTCTTAGATGCAGCAGAGGTGGGCAAAGCGCCACAAGCAATGGCGAAGCAGTGGGAACGGAGCTCCTGCTGTATGCGAATCCTCCGGAAAAATCCGATGAGTTCGACTGGTTTCTGATTGGATACGATCGAAAGGAATTCACATTCTACGTGGTTGAAACCAATCGCAAGATCAGAAAGGCGGACGTCCTGCTCCTCACCGGCATGGAAGCATGGGCCGGGATCAGAAAGAGAGTATGATGCCAGAGATTGCCATGCCCCGGCCGCCCAAGACGTGCGGCCGGGGCATTTTTATCTTGGGACAAAAGGAGAGATGAGCACCTTCACGAACATATTTGACTGAACCGGTCGGCCGTCGCGATACAATGCCATGAAGAAAAAGAAGCGGAATACGATGATGCCCAGAATGACAACGGTCATCAGGGTGAGGAGCCTGGAGATTTCTTTCATCTAGAGGCTGAAGTTTTTGATTGAATAGAGGTCCTCGTCTTCGGCCTGGTCAGCAGGAGTGGAGTCGTCAACGGGAACCGGTTCGGCATGAGCCTCTTCTGCACTGAGCGACTCGGGAGCAGAGACTGCCGGAGCAATGCCGGACATCTCGGCCTGGACAGCAGCAAATGCCTGTTCGATTGTCTGAACATCGCTATCATGCTGAACTGGCAAAGCCTGTTCTGCAGGCGCAGGAATTGGAGCTGCTGGAATGGCAGCAGAACCGGCTGCCACAAGCGCCGATGCGGCCATTGCTGAAGCGGCCGAAGCGGATGCAGGAGTCGGCGTATATGCCTCAGTCATGGATGCCGCAAAGACTTTTGCAATGTCGCTCGTGCCATCTTTTTCCTTGCTCTCAAGAACCTCGAGAAGATGTCGAAGATCCTCATTGCTGAAGAAGTCAATCACGACCTTGCCTCCCTTTTCCCGCTTCTCGATCATGACGCGCGTACCAAGAGCCTGATTGAGCTTCTGCTCGAATTCCCTGATCTCAGGATCAGCGACGGACGAATCCTTCTTCCGGACTCGGTCAACGGCGACCCGTCGGGCAATCTGCTCTGCCTCTCGAACCGTGATCTTCTTGTAAATGATTTCCTTGAACAAGGTCTCCTGTTCTTCAGGCCGGTCTGCAAGCATCAGAAGCGGCCGTGAATGGCCTTCAGTGATCCGCTTCTCGGAAAGCGCCTGGAGCATATGCTCTGGCAATGCAAGAAGCCGAATGCTATTTGTTACATACTCTCGGCTCTTACCCATTTTCTCGGCAATCTGCACATGCTTGAGACCGAACTCGTCAGCAAGTCGCTGGAATGACCGCGCCCGATCAACTGCATTGAGATCCTCTCGCTGGAGATTCTCGATGATAGCGAGCTCAAGCTTCACGCGCGCGTCTTCTTCCCCTGCCCGGATAATGACCGGAGCCTGAGAAAGCCCCGCAAGCTTTGATGCCCTAAGCCGCCGCTCTCCTGAGATGAGCTCGTACTGAACGACAAGTCCGCCATCCTCAGTGATCCGCTCCTTTCGCGTAACGACAAGAGGCTGAAGAAGGCCATACATTCGGATTGAGTCCGCCAAGTCTTTAAGCGCATGCTGGTCGAACTCTCTTCGCGGCTGATACGGGTTCGGGACGATCTTCTCGAGCTCAATCCAGAAGATAGAATTATTGAAATAGTTAGACTTAGGCGTTGGTTCCATAGACTGACATTCTAGCATGCAACGCATGGCCCAGGCAGTTCACTTTTGCCCAAATATGTTGAAAAAATGGGGATAAGAAAAAGGCCGGTCACATGGTTGTGTGACCGGCCTCATGGAAGCTGACATCTTACTGCCAGCTATGGACGACACCCCCAGGCGGAGATGCTGATTCAGACTGTCGGGAAGACCTGGCAGGATCAGAACTGTCGGCTGCATTTGCAATGCGCTTGAGGGCCCAGATTGCGAAGATTGCTAACAGGACAATGACAACGAAAGCCCATACCAGCTGGTTAAGCTTGGAATTGCCACACCACCAAGTCGGATCTGGTTCTTTATGCGCCTTGCGGGCATTCTCAAACCGTGAACGCTTTAAAATATCTTTTGACATGGTTTTTGCCTTTCTGAAACTGAATTTTTGTTGGTTGCCTGAAACGCCCACTCGGGAATTTCTCAAAGTGCGATTAATCGCATCCAGATATATAATACCATAAATATGGTATTTTGTATATACACATTTTGCTTATATCCCGTTTTGCCGTATGATAGCCATATTCCAATGCCGGAGTGGCGGAATGGTATACGCGCTCGACTCAAAATCGAGTGCCGCAAGGCTTGAGGGTTCGAGTCCCTCCTCCGGCACAAAATGACAGGCGGTCTCCCGAAAATGATAGTAGTCCTCGGACCGACAGCGACTGGCAAAAGCGATCTTGCCGTGGATATTGCCATTTCCCTTCAGAAAGCACAGCGATCAAAGAAGCCGGTCTGCGAAATCATTTCCGCTGATTCGCGGCAGATCTATACGGGGCTCGATATCGGCTCAGGGAAAATTACAAAGAAAGAGATGAGGGGTATTCCTCATCACGGCCTGGATATCCTGTCGCCGAAAAGCAAGCAGATGTTCACGGCTTCGAAGTTCCAAGATTACGCATACGCGAAAGCGGATGAGATTATCGCCCGAGGAAACATTCCGATACTCTGCGGAGGCACAGGCTTTTACATACAGGCAGTGGTTGACGGAATTATCCTTCCCGACGTGCCCGTAAATCCAGAGCTGAGGAAGAGACTCAGGAAGCTCACAATTGAGCAGATGCAGGCACAGCTCAGGAAGCTTGACCCGAAACGATATGAGGAAATAGACAGACAGAATCCAGTCCGACTTATTCGCTCGATCGAGATCGCTACAGCGCTCGGAAATGTGCCGCCGGTTGAAATACGAAAAAGATACAATACTCTGCTAATAGGACTCGACACTGATGACAAGACACTCAAAGGGAAAATTTCAAAGAGGATTGAAGCCCGCTTGAGGAAAGGCATGATCGGCGAAGCGAAAAGACTTCACGAAGAAGGCCTGTCCTGGAAGCGAATGCGGGAATTTGGCCTCGAGTACGGACTCCTTGCAGATTTGCTACAGAAAAAGATTACAAAGGAGCAGTTCGTTGAGCGGCTCGGATTTGATATCGGGAATTATGTACGAAGGCAGAGGGCTTGGTTCAAGAGAATGGAAGGAATCATTTGGTTTGATGCAAAAAAGAAAGACAAGAATGCCAAAGCGTTCCGGTGCGCCCGTACATTTCTTGCAAAATAGTAGCAGGGCGTAGCTTATTGACAGGCAAAAATCAAGTGTTACTCTTGGCGAAGACTGATCCAGTTGGATGGGTCCCGGAACACAAACCAGGAGGCAAAGAAAATATCAGGATATGAAAAGCTACGCAGAAGCAGTGATCTTATTGGAAAAGGCCATCACGACATTCCGCGACCGGAACGTAGTGCTATACCGTTTTGAGATCATGCAGCGTGATGACGGTTCGTATGCCGTCATCGCTTTGGAACGCAGCGCGATCGGATCCAGCAAAGAGCACTCACTGCAGTGCACTCGCGCAAGCGAAGTTACCGATGACAACACCATCGGATCCCCGATTAACAAGAAAGTCTTCCTTGATCCTGATGCCAGGGTCTGGAAGGCCACGCTATAAGTAGAGAGTGGGAAGAAACAAGCCGCCTGCAGGATATGCAGGCGGCTTTTATTTATACCGTGAAGGCAAGCAAGTTTTATTTCTTAAGGACCTTGAAGATGAACACGGATGAAGGGCCGAAGCTCTCATCATCGATCCATCCCGATCCAAGTCCGGTACCCGGATGCGTCCTGACCAAATCCCTCATCTTCAAACTGAAGACATCCTTAGCGTCCACGCTCACTTCTGGAATCTGACATTTGCTTCCTGGATCAGCAGCGATGTAGAGCCTACTTTTATCCGGCAGGCTGAATGCTGCCCCCTCGAACAACTGAACATCTTGGCTCGTGCAAAACACGATGCGCTGATCCTCCAGGTTAAGGATGGACCAAGCCCTGCAAAAGGATTCGGTCAGGATGGCCCGGAAACTGACCGATCCCACCACCCCCATTTGCCCAAGGGAAAGCATTGCGAATTCGCCTGATCCGCAGGCGAACGTTTTCAGCTTAAGCTTGTCCGTCCCAGGTAGAACACTGATCGGAACTACGATTACCGGAAGCTCCTGCGTCGGAATGATGACGGCTTGTTTTTCAGACGTTTTCATATGAACAACTTCGTTTTTTGAATTTTGCAACTGGCATTGAGACTCCACTATGGCGTCTTGATTCCGCGCTGATAATGCCATACTCCAAAGCATCTGGCAATAAACTGAAAACACCCGATTTCACTCAGGTGCTTTTACTTTGCGGGCCCACGAGGACTCGAACCTCGAACTGCGCGTTTGGAGTGCGATGTTTTACCATTGAAACTATAGGCCCGTTCTGTATTTCATTTTTGGCCGCGATGCCCGTGCCGCCTTGCCGTACGCACCATACTAATCCAAAACAGCCCAAAACTCAATGCGGCTTGAAAATCCAGGCACGCAAAAAGCGCCGCATTGCCGGCGCTTGATTGCTTTAGGCTTAACGCTTAGCCTCAGAAAACTCTACTCGCTTTCGGAGCTTCGCGCTGTACTTCTTGAGCTTGATCTTTCGCTCTACGCCCTTCTTGTTCTTTCGAGTGTAGATAGTCTCGCCAGTAGCCTTGTGTACGATTTTGATAAGTCGGTCTTGTGACATGGTTTTGTATTGCTTACATAAAATGCTGCTGATAAGTGGTTCTGAGTCAGGGACCGAACTCGGCTTGCCTTGCATCTTACTGGTGCGCAGAGCAGGATTCGAACCTGCGTAGCCCATTGGGCGATTGATTTACAGTCAATTGCGATTGACCACTCCGCCATCTGCGCATGTTCCGCCCCGCTTTCGCGGACCGGCACGTAGGAATGAATATAACATATATTCTGGAAATTTCCACATCCAGGCGGTATTGACGCCCCTTTTAGGCGTGTAGTGCAGTATTCAAGCGGATTTCCATTGCGCCCGAACAAGTACAGCCCGAATAACATGGGGAAGAAAACCCACCTGAGCGGATTTTCCGTTGGTGGGTTGATTTATTGTTTTCAGCCAGAAAGCATCATGAATGATTTACTTTGACTGCCATCCCCATGCTTCGGGGGTAATCACCGTTATAGACCGTGCAGGGCCTAAAAACGCCTTTTACCCCGACTCTGGGAGGCGGACTCAAAAGCGAACTCTGACTCCAAACACCTGGCAAACTCATGCGCCAAAGCTGATCTTCAGCCAGTGCTTTGCCTGCCTTTCTTATCACTTTTCGTCTTGGTCTTCCAGCCATATTTTTACCTCCTGAATATGTTGGTTGATGTTCGATGGCATCCGTTATTGAATGCTATAAATACTATATTCCCGAGAAATTGCGTTTGCAAGTGCGATATTCCCAGCCGCTGATGGCCCTCAAAGCGAAAGGCCGCAATCCTTATTTTGATTTCAGATTGCAGCCTTGGCCTTTTGCCGTTTGAGTATTTTGCCCTTGGCACTCCTAAGTCACTAAGC
>DASWWM010000020.1:0-4068 GCA_036405975.1 Minisyncoccota bacterium
AGACATCGAAACCCGGAACTCATTCCAAGAAGTCGGCAAGGGCGATCCGGTATTCCTAGACATCTCAGTCGTGTGCATCTGCGAATCAGAAACAAACAAGTACACAAGCTATCTTCAGGAAGACCTCCACAAGCTTTGGCCAATCCTCGAGAAAGCCGACTCAATCGTCACATTCAATGGTGACCACTTCGACCTCCCGATCCTCAACAAATATTACCCAGGAGACCTCATGAAGCTCAAAAGCCTCGACCTGCTTAAGGAAGTCCGGAAGTCGCTCGGACATCGAGTTGGCCTTGGGTCCATCGCACAGGCAACGCTCGGAGTTGGCAAAGGCGGACACGGACTCGAAGCGATCGAGTGGTGGAAAAAGGGCGAAGTCGACAAGATCATCAAGTACTGCCTCGAGGACGTTCGGATCACGAAGGAAGTCCATGACTATGCCATGAGAACCGGAACCCTGAAGTTCAAGGACGGAGATGTCGATACCGAGTTCAAGATCGACACGTCAGAATGGGAAAAGAAAGAGGAGGTCAAGATGACATTCAGTCTCCCGTTCTAGGGACGGTTGGACTCCGCAGCTACGGTCGCTGAAATTCACAAAACGGCTTCACGGCCGTTTTTTCGCTGTGATATAATGCTTTCATGAATAATAATATGAACAAGATAGTCACTCCGATCGCAATCGTGATCGCCGGCGTTTTGATTGCCGGAGCAGTGTATTTTTCAGGAACAGGACCCGCTGCCACGGGACAGAGCGCGAAGGATATCGTGAACTCTGCACTGGAGCCGCAGAAGCCCGATGTGACAGTCGAGCCAGTTCGACCCACCGACCATATCCGAGGAAGCAAGGATGCAAAAATTACCATCGTTGAATATTCTGATACTGAATGCCCATTCTGTAAGCGATTTCACTCATCACTCAAGGAGATCATGGCTGAGCACGAGGCAAGCGGAAAGGTTGCATGGGTGTATAGGCATTTCCCACTCGATATGCATAAGAAGGCCCCAAAAGAAGCTGAGGCGACTGAATGCGCAGCTGAAGTCGGAGGACCTGATGCATTCTGGAAATACATCGATATGGTGTTCGAAGAGACTCAGGGCAATGACAGCCTTGACCTCGCCCTTCTTCCTGTATTTGCCGAAAGACTCAACCTCGACAAGACAGCGTTCAATACATGCCTAGACAGCGGCAAGTATGCGACGAAGATCCAGGAAGAGAAAGCGAAAGGCTTCGCAGCTGGCGCACGAGGAACACCTCATACAGTTCTTTTCGTCAATACGGGCGGAAAGATTGAGACGATCCCTCTTGTAGACGCTGAAGGAAACGGGCTCGGAGCACTTCCGACTACAGCCCTGAAGAGCATCGTAGACAGACTTCTCAGCTCGTAGTTCAGGCCGTCTTCTGACCAAAGACATCAAAAAAACCGCCATTCGTTTGGCGGTTTTTCTTTTCTTATATTTTTCCTTCGAGGAGATCGTCTTCAAACTGCTTGATCCCTTCCAGGGTCGGATCGTATCTGCCAGCCACGTCAGGAAAATCCAGATTCATGATCTTGTTGAATACGATACACACAAGCCTCTTTGTTCGCTCGCACAGTTCCTTCTCGATGTCGAGCCGGAGAGAAGCAACCGTTCCGTTCTTGAGCGGCTCAACGAAATCAAGTACGCCGTACCCTACCCTGTTCGATGCATAATCTCGTGAATGCTCGACGAGGATCTTGTAGAACATCAGCTGCCGTGAGTACTCGTACAGCTTGATCTTCTCGTATTCATCCTTGCCTGCCCATTCCTGCTTTGCCTTTCCGGTCTTGTAATCGTGCACTTCGTATTCACCTCCCGGGACTTTGACCATCCGGTCGATTTTTCCGGCAAGATGCGCATCGTAAGACTCATGCGACTCACCGGTTTTCTTCGGCTGTCCATACTGGGCACATGAAAGAATGACACCCTGGTTCTTGAAGTTCACTTCGAGAAGATCGTCGGCACTGAGGCTGTCGATCTTCTGATCGTAAAATGCCGACAGGGCATCCTGGCCTCTGTCACCGAAGAGCTTGAGGTCCGACTTCGAGAGTCGCTCATGGGCAAGGTATGCATTGAACCAGCCGATGAATTCCGACTTTTCAGGCTTTCGGCCTTCCGCCCGAATGCATATACCGGCCTTCTCCAGGGTCTTGTGCACCGCGGTTCCGTATGAACCGGAAGGGCTCTTTGCCTGAGGAAACCGGAGGAGATTCTGCTCGAGGAAAAGCTGGGGGCCGCCTTTGGCAACGTTGAGGAAGTTGTTCAGATGCGTCACTGAAAGCTGATAGTTCTCGAGGACCGACTTCAAGAGTGCATGTTCCTCGCCGAAGAATGGCGGCGTATGGTACAGAACCCATGACGCAGTCAGAAGCTCGTGCGTCTCCGGAGTATATGTTTCCTTGAACGTTTCTTCATCTCCCTGCTCCGGAGCGTACAGCTTCTTCAGCACCTCATCATGAAGCTCGGCATCAGATGTCAGGAACCGCAGAGTCAGCGACTCCTTGCCGTCATCCTTGACCTTGTACGATGTCATGTACAGGTTCTTTTTTGCACGCGTAAGCGCAACGTAGAAAAGCCGGAGCTTGTCGTCATCGCTTTCGCCGGCCGGCTCGATCGGCATATTCGCCGGAAGCGAGATCTTCTTGCTGCCTCCTCTTCCCGCCCAGATCTCGTCCGTGCAAGAAAGCACGAAGACAGTGTCGAACTCGAGGCCCTTAGACTTATGGGCCGAGAGAAGGTGTACGGCGTTCGTCGAGTTCGCGAACGGGCTCTGGTCATTGAGCGCAACGCCGTTCTTCTGATGGATGTCCACGAAGTCGATCATGTCCTGAA
The DNA here is from genome assembly GCA_036405975.1 of Minisyncoccota bacterium. Classification (GTDB taxonomy): domain Bacteria; phylum Patescibacteriota; class Minisyncoccia; order Phycocordibacterales; family CAIZLB01; genus VEQN01. The sequence goes on from DASWWM010000020.1 coordinate 2,854, forward strand.
GCTTGAGGTTCTCCAATGCGGCAGACTTTCCTTTGTATTCCCGAAGCGCCTTAACGAATACCCGAAGGCTCGAGAGGAATGACAAGTACTCGGCACGAGCATGATCGAATCGGTCCTTATTGAAATAATACGACTTGAACGGGCTGAGGAATTCGCCGTCCGGTCCATGCGATGCAAGAAGACCTGCTTCAATCTCCTCGTCTTCATTTTCCTGCACGAGCTGAACGTGAACGCCGATCATCCGGTCGAGAAGACTTTCAAGAGGCTCGTCCGGAGCGCTCTCTCCGAGTCCGACAAGAAAATCAGCGATGCTCCGCACCCTGAGATCTTCAGACTCCATCATCGTTTCGAGCCAGCTTTTTCTGTTTGCATATGCATCCTTTGAAATCCTCCAAATGGATGACCTTTTCAGCTGCCAGAACGGGAATGCGAGGATGCGAGGAAGGTATTCGTCCGCCTCTTCCTGATTCTTTGCAGCGACAGAGTTGATGAACCTGCCAAGCAAGATCAGCTGCGCGATATGAGGCTCGAGGAATACATTCTGCTCTCGCTCGTACTTGATGGGCACTCCCGCGCCCTTCATATACGGAACGAGCGCCTCAAGCTGCCTATGCTTGCTTGAGATGACTGCGATATCATTTGGCGATACGCCAGACTCTATAAGTCGCCGAATCCGTCTTGAAACATAGTGAAGCTCATGAAGGCTCGTATCGAAAACTTTATGGATGATTGAACCGTTCTTGATTTCAGGATTAGAAGCCACGAGCGTCTTCTCGAGCTGCGGAATCAGGTTCTCGAGGCGGTGCTCCCCTTTCCTGATGACATGCGTAGCAATGTCCAGGATGTCCTGCGTAGACCTGTAGTTCGAGGTCATATTCACGACAGCGACGTCAGTGAACGACGTCCTGAAGTTCAGAATGTTCGAGAGCTCGGCACCTTGGAACTTGTATACCGCCTGGTCATCGTCTCCCACGACCATGATGTTCGGCTTCCCTTCAAACACTGGCGCATCGGCAATGAGCCTGATGACTCGCATCTGGGCATTGTTGGTGTCCTGGAACTCATCGACGAGCACGTACTGGAACTGCTCCTGCAGGTCATGCCGGAGCCTCGGATGAGCTTCGATAGCAGCGATGAAATCGAGAATCATATCGTCGAAGTCGAACATCGAGCGGGCATGCATGGTTTCCCGGTACTGCCTGTATATGCTTGAAA
>DASWWM010000021.1:0-17717 GCA_036405975.1 Minisyncoccota bacterium
AGCTTTTTCTGATTCCTGAGCGTCGTGCTCAAGCTCGTTGATTGCCTCATCTAGAGTATCTTCTGTAATGGGATTCTTATTGTCGTCGTTCATATGGGGTCATTTTAGCGGCCGGCATGGAGGGTGTCAAACATGCGAACAAAAAAGTCCCCTTTCGGGACTTTCCGTTTGCTTAAAGAGCGAAAACAAAAATACCTGGAGACTAGCGAGGCTCGACGGAGCGAGCTCGAGGAATTTTCCAGCAGGAAAATATCCGTTCCCCAGGTATTTTTGTTTGAGCGATTATCGCTTTGACCACTGTGGAGCCTTTCGGGCCTTCTTGAGACCGAACTTTCGTCGCTCCTTCGCTCGCTGGTCTCGAGTAAGGAGTCCTTCCTTCTTGAGAGTTCCTCGGAGGTTCTTGTCGTACCCTTCGATGGCTCGAGCAAGTCCATGGCTGAGTGCCTGAGCCTGAGAGCTCACTCCTCCTCCTACGATCTGTGCCGTGATGACGAACTTCTGCTCGATGCCTGACTTTGAGATAGGCTCAACTGCAGTAACCTGGAGCGAAAGGGTCTTGAAGTATTCGTTAAGATCCTTTCCGTTCACCGTGACTGACTGCTTAGTTGCAGGAGTGATTCGAACTCGTGCCGTTGAAGTCTTTCGTCGTCCGTTTGCCTGGATGTATTTGTTTTCTTTTGACATGTTTATATATTCAAATTATTCGACCTACTGCGTAATAGTAAGCTTAGTCATCATGACTGCCTTGAGCTTATTGTCAGGGAGCATGCCCTTGACCGCTCGTCGGAAAGCCTCCTCAACTCCCTTTCGGTCGATGAGCTTATTGAGCTTCTCGTTCTTCTGTCCTCCAGGGTATCCAGAGTACGTAAGGTAGAACTTCTCGTTCTTCTTCTTTTCAGAGATGTCTGCCTTAGACGTGTTGATGATCTCAACATGTACGTCAGGAACGATATTTCGAGCGAACTCAGGAGTGTTCTTACCCATGAGGATGCTGGCTGCCTCAGTGGCAACTCGTCCTAGTTTTTTGTTCTGTGCGTCGATGATGTGCTTTGTCATATTGTTTCTTTAAATGGAGCTTATTTGACAAGTTCGATAGCCGCCATCTTGCTTCCGTCAGTCAGCCGTCGCTCTAGCTTGATAATTCGAGTGTAACCTCCTGGTCGCTCCTTGTACTCAGGCGCCACGACGTCCACAAGCTTCTTCACGATGATGTTGTTTGCAAGCCGAGCTGCAACGAGTCGCTTTGAAGCGAGGTCGCCTGCTCGTGCGATCGTGATGAGTTCTTCGGCGAATGGTCGAACTTCCTTGGCCTTGGCCTCAGTCGTTACGATCTTACCGTGGAGGAAAAGCTCTCTTGCGAGAGATCGAAGAAGCGCGTTCCTCTGGTCTGTCTTTCGTCCGAATTTTCTGTTTGCGTTGTGGTGTCTCATGGCGTTTTAATTAATAGGTACGTACAATACTATGCTTTTAGAGATAAGCCAAGTCCTTCAAGAACCGTCTTGATCTCCTCAAGTCCCTTTGAACCGAGTCCTTCGAGGTCGAGGATGTCCTTTTCCTTCTTTCGGATAAGTCCGCCGACCGTTCGAATGTTGGCGTTTACGAGGGCGTTAGCCGTTCGCTGTGAGAGCTCTACTGACTCGATTCGAGTCTTGAGCGTGTCATCGAGAGCTTCCTTGTCTTCCGCAGTCTCTTCTGCTGTAGGGATATTTGCAGGAGCTGCTGTTTCTGTTTCAGTCTCCTTGAATCCGATGATGGCCTTGAGCTGCGTAATCATGATCTCGATAGACTTCTCGAAGGCGTCTCGTGGAGAGATCGTTCCGTCAGTCTTGATGTAAACCTTGAGCTTGTTGAAGTCCGTTCGGTCTCCGACTCGAGTCTGCTCTACGTCATAGTTTGCAAGGAGGATGGGAGAAAAGGCCGCATCAAGCGAGATGCTTCCGATGTCTACCCGATCCTTATGGAGAAGTTCCTTGGCAACGAAGCCAATGCCCTTCTCGACTGTGACCTCCATGTCGATCTCCGTATCCTTTCCAGTGATGTCGAGGATATGGTGCTCTGGATTCGAGAGCTCTACCTGGCCTGGAAGCTTGAAATCGGCTGCGGTAACTGCACCGATACCCTTCTTCTTAAGGCTGATTGTCTGAGATTCGTCGCCTGAGATGCTGAATCGGATCTTCTTGAGGTTGAGGATGATATTGATGACATCTTCCTTCACGCCGTCGATCGTCGCGAATTCATGGCTGACGCCGTCGATCTTGACGCTTGTGATAGCTGCACCTGGAAGTGACGAGAGGATGATTCGTCGAAGCGAGTTTCCAAGCGTATGTCCGTATCCAGGGTAAAGACCGTCGATCTCATAGTGACCGTAGTTCGCAGTCTCTTCGACTGCTCGTGGCTTTGATGGTAGTACAATGTGTATCTCAGACATGTTGATCTTTTAAGTTAATTATTATCGCTTGTAATATTCAAGTACAGCGCTCAAGTCAAACAGAAGGTCCTGATTTTCGATGCTCGGGATTCGGAGCATTGATGCCTGCTTTCGTTCATTATTCCATGTAACCCATACCGGAGTCTCGAGAGTCTTGAGCTTTTCGTCAAACTCCTTGAAGATTCCGTTGGCCTTGCTTCCTTCTCGGATAGCGATAGTGTCGCCAGGCTTTACTACGTAAGAAGGAACGTTAAGCTTCCGTCCGTTAACGAGGATGTGGCCGTGAGATACGACCTGTCGTGCGAACTGTCGCGTAGCCGCGAGTCCGAGTCGGTATACGACGTTGTCGAGTCGAGTTTCGAGCTTCTGGAAGAGGTCAGCGGTCGGAGTATGGCTTCCAGACTCGATAACTACCTGTACGTATCGTGAGAACTGCTTCTCAGATACTCCGTATGTGAATCGAGCTTTTTGCTTCTCGATGAGCTGTCGTGCGAATTCGCTCTTCGCTCCAGGTCGTCGTCCTCCCGGTCGAACTTCCTTAACCGTAGCCTTGAACTTGGCAGTCTGAGTCTTCTCGAAGATAGGTGCTCCGAGTCGTCGTGCGATTTTAAATTTTGGTCCGATTTTCATGTGTTTGGTGTGGATGCTAAAAGGTTACTAGATTCGTCTAGGCTTAGGCGGCTTAGGTCCGTTGTGAGGAACAGGGGTCTGGTCCTTCACTCCGACAAGTCCGAGTCCTTTGGTGATAAATGATCGGATGGCAGATTCTCGGCCAGAACCTGTTCCCTTTACTACCACTGAGATCTCCTTCATACCCATAGCAATCGCCTTGTCAGCGAGGATTTCTCCTACCTTGGCTGCCGCGAAAGGAGTCCCCTTCTTAGCGCCCTTGAATCCAAGCGAACCGCTTGAAGACCAGGCCAATGCATTACCCTTAGTATCAGTAAGAACGAGCTTAGTGTTGTTGTACGTTGACTGAATGCAGAGAATCCCTGCGTCCACTTTTCGCTTAGATGAATTTGATCCACCTTTTTTTGCTGAGGCATCACTTGATGATCCGGCTGTTGCAATTCGTTTCTTTCCCATAGTTCGGTGTTATATTTTATAAATTACTTCTTAGTTTCCTTCTTTCGACCTGAACCCATAGTCTTCTTAGGACCCTTCAATGTTCGGGCATTAGTCTTAGTCCTCTGACCTCGAGCAGGAAGCCGCCGAGCGTGTCGAGAGCCCCTGTAAGACTTGATGTCCTTCAGTCGCTTGATGTTCGCTGAGATCTCTCGCTTGAGGTCAGCTTCAAGCTTGAGGCTTTCAACGATGAGTCTGATCTTGTTCTCGTCGTCAGAAGAGAGTTCCTTCGTCGTAGTGCCGAAGTCTACTCCTGCCTCCTTGAGGATAGTCTGTGCTCGCTGTCGGCCGATGCCATAGAGAGCGGTCAAAGCCATCTCAAGTCTTTTGTTTTCTGGAATTGTGATACCGAGGATTCGCATGTGTATGATAGGTTAGCCCTGCTTTTGCTTATGGCGAATATTAGCCTTGCAGGTAACGTATAGAACCCCGTTTCGTCGGACTGTCTTGCACTGTGTGCATTTCTTTTTTACTGAAGCTTTTACTCGCATAAACTCAATCAAAATAATAATAAAAAGTCGTGATGGTCATATTACTATAACCCCATGTAAATGTAAAGTCCTACATTCTCCTGGTGATTCGGGCTTTTCCGCCGTATGGATCGATGTCGAGCATGACCCGGTCTCCGATAACTACTCGGATCCTGTTATGTGACATTTTTCCTCCAAGGAATGAGAGTACGAGGTTGCCGCTTTCGTCGCCGTCGAGCTTCACTTTGAAAAGCGCGTTCGGGAGCGACTCCATGACAAGTCCGTACACCGCAGGTTTATCTTTCTTATTGTTCATATTCACGAATGTGTACCTCGCATCATAGCAGAAAAATGGCTGTTTTGCAAAAACAGGCTTTATTCCTCGATCTCGACATAGACTCTTTTTGAGGCCGCTGGAAGGCTGCTCTTCCACCAAGGCCGGATCGAAACCTCGATAGACTCAAGCTCTACGAGCTTTTTGATTGCGGGAATGGCCTGCTCTCGGGTAAGTCCGCTTACGGCTTTTGAGATACGTCCTGTGTCGATGCTTGATGTGATGGTGGAAGTTCCCGACGTCATGACATAGACATTCTCTTTCGAGAGGTCTTCAGGGGTCGTATCTGTTGGGAACTTAACGAAGAGCTTGTCCAGGTTTCCGGTATAGACAATATCCGTGCTTGTCGCCTCTTCCTGATCCCGGGATTTTATGAGAAAGGCAGAAACTGCGCTCTTGTCAAAGAGAACGGCCTTGGCAGTCGCCTTTTGGCTGAGGGTAAGAGTCGTGCCGTCCTTCGATATTTCCTGCTTTGTAGTTTCAAAGACAGCGACTATCGCCTCGTCTACGAAGACCTCGCCTTTTGCAGAGTCAGCAGCCTTTAAAGCCTCGGCCTTGAGTTTTTCCATGAGGGTGTCCCTGAGCTGTCGGGTCGTTGAGGCCACTTCGCCGGTTGCGACGTTCGGTACCTCGCCGACATATCCATTGCCAATGCTCGTCTTTGTCCGTCCGTAAATCTTGTCATACCTGTCAGATCCCCTGTATGCCACAAGCTTGAAATCCTTGAGTCCGACATTGTATTTTTCGCCTGATTGCGAGGCGACCACTTTCGCCTCTACGCTTCCTGGCGTGGCCTTTCCGTTAATGGTCTTCTGGCCAGGAATGGTGACTGGATTCTCAAGGAAGAAGATGAGGCCTTCCGGAGTCTCAAGCCGGGTATTTGCCACAAGCTTCTGTTCCGCGCTATTGAATGCATTGTATAGGACGACCGTTCCAGACGCCCTTCTGTCTACTTTCGCCGTACCCTTGGCCTGCACGGTGATGCTGGCTTCGGCGCTCACATCCACTGTCCTGTGTGCCACCTCGTTCAGGTACATTCGGGATGAATTGACCGCCACCTCATGCTTTACCGGATTGATCCTGATGGTTGCGGAGGCGAACTGTATTGAGAGGAGGAAAAGGGCTGCGACTCCCGCCAAGCCAACGGCTGTCCAGGTCTTCCAGTTCCCGCCCTTATTGTTCCTGTTCCAGCTTTCGAATGATTCTTCGTCAGACTCTTCGTCGGAACCTTCCTGCGCTCGGTCCTCAAGGTCGCTGGCCCGCGCATATTCGAATGCCGGCTCATATTTTCGGACAGCGGCTGCCGGCATTCTCCGCTCCTCAGCCTCTTCGAGCCCGTCTTCGTCTGCGGCTTTTTGGATTCTTGATCGGACTCGCGATGCGGACGACGCTTTCTTCACTCCGTCCATGCTGACAGCATTATGGGTGACAGTGTGTGACCGCGGAGCCTGCTCCTGCACCCGTTCTTCGTATTCGTGTGAAGCCTCTCGCTTAAGGGGCTGCATGTCATGTTTTTGCTGCTGCTCGCTTTGTCGGTGGGATGTCGGAAGCGGAATATTTCTGATGCTTCTCTGCTCCTTAGGTATGATGTCGTAGAACTTTTTTTTCATAAAATTGATCAATTAATCCTGACTGTTGCTTACCCGGCCCGTTCGCTACATTTTAGCATGCAGAATCTTGTTGTTGAATACTGACCCGAGCATGAGTGTCAGATCGGGCAAAATTCCTTGAGCAACCGCGCAGTGCTCTGCGAAGTCCGTCACTTTCACTTCTATGACTTTGAACTCGCCTTCAGCAAAGGCAAACTGCTGATACTCCTCGCTCATGATGTAGTCCGTGAAGATCCGTCCTACATTTCGTGCAGGAAACACATAAAAAGTGCTTGGAAGCGAGGAGCTGGCAGACATGACTGAAAGGGCTTCCGTAAGCTGCGAAAGCCACTCTTTCCTGGCCTTCTCAAGGGCGCCGTCAACTTTCGCCTTGAGCTCGGGCTCAATTTGCCCGTTATTGCGCATTTTGAGAAGCGACTCTGCCACTTCCGGCGTCAATCCAAGCTCGGTAGCGATAGTCCTTTCAAGAAACCTCTTGCCCTTCGGGAATGAAGACGCTTCAGAGATGATTCCCTTTCTGACGGCTACAAGCTCCGTCAGTTCGGAGGTGATGTCGGCAATGATGTACTGGCTATTCTCCTTCCAGCTATCGCTGATGATTGAGAAGGCCATGAGCGACTGAGAGTGCACGTCGATCATTTTTACGTGGAAATGCTTGTCTATGAGAGCCTTCATCTGTTCGATGGATGAATGTCGGGCGAAGCTTGTGAATACGTTCATGTCCAAGGACTGGGCCTTTTTCTTGAGAGGCTCGAATGTCGGATACCCATTCAATGAGATTCTAATGATCTTCTGCTCAAGAACTGAGACGTCCACCTTGTGCGAGTCCCTGTATGCCTTTGCAATGTTCTCCTTGGCATTCTGGATCATCTGCTCGGTCACGACGAATGGCTTCTGCTCGCGGATCTTGATGACAGAAGTCTCGGATACGTACCAAGGCGAAGAAAGCATGACGCATGCATTCTCTATCTTTATCTTGGCATTTGAAGCATGGAGAAAGTCGACGCTCTTGACGTCCTTCAGCAGCGCTTCGAATTCCTGAAGGATCTTGGACTCCAAATGATCACGATCTCGCTCGTGGTATCGAGGAAGCTCACGGATTCGAGACGTGAGGATCTTTGGGACTTTGCCTTTCTCATGCGTCACGATGGCACCTTTGACCACGCTGTTTCCAATGTAAAAAACGAGAGACCCAGTGAGCTTCATATGCCTATAAGTATATCAAAGCAAAGGCCGATTCGGACATATGCCCTGTGCATACTGCTGTGTCCGAATCGGCCTTGCTCAATGTGGCTTATGTGGCTATGAAAGCACGGCCTTGATCCGTCGCACGCCCTGCGAAACGGCTTCCTCTTTCTGAATCTTAAACGTTCCGAGTTCGGATGTATTTTTGACGTGAGGGCCTCCGCAGAACTCTTTTGAGAATGCATGCTCGATGTTCGTGCCCTTTTCGTCAGCTTGATCGCCGATATAGTAAACCGTGACGACGTCGGGGTACTTTTCGCCGAAGAAGTGAAGCGCGCCTGTCTTTTCGGCCTCGGCAAGCGGCAGGCTTACGACCGCTACCGGAAGTGCGGCTGCGATTTTCTCATTTACCATGCCTTCAACTCGCTTTTTTTCGTCATCGGTCATCTTTGCTGTATGTGCAAAGTCGAATCGGAGCCGTTCAGGAGTGATATTGCTTCCTTTCTGCTGAACGTGCTCGCCCAAGACTTCTCGAAGCGCCCGATGGAGAAGGTGTGTCGCTGTGTGATACTTAACTGACATCTCGCTCGTATCGCCGAGGCCTCCCTTGAACTTTTGCTCTGAGCCGGCTCGTGAAAGCGCCTTATGCTCCTCAAATAGCTTGTCATAACCTTCCGTGTCTACATCGAAGCCATTCTCTTTGGCCATTTCCCGTACCATTTCAAATGGGAATCCGTATGTGGTAACGAGCTTGAATGCCATTTCTGCAGGAACAAGCTTTGGTTCCTCGGATGCAAGAGCCACAAGGTTTCGAGTGAACTCTTTAAGTCCTCCGGAAAGCGTATTTCTGAACTTCTTTTCCTCGGTATCGATGGCAACCTTGATGGTCTCTCTCATTCGGCCGACGTTCTCGTAAATGTCTGCATACTGGTCAATGACGGCATCGGCGATCCAGAAGAGCGATCCGGGCTTCATGCCGAGAACGTCCGCATGTCGTACCGCTCGTCGAAGGAGCCGTCGAAGGATATAGCCTTGGTCAGAGTTTGATGGCGCAACGCCATCTGAAATGAGCATGACCGAAGTTCGGACATGGTCGGCGATGATACGCTGTGACTTCTGGATTTCGGACGGAGCCTTTTCTGATTTTGCGGCCACATCGCCGTTGCCTGAAAGCTCATTGATCTTTTTGAATGTGCTTTCGAATATATCCGTACTGAAAATATCCTTCTTGCCCTGAAGTACCATGGTCACTCGTTCATATCCTGAGCCTGTGTCCACATTCTTTGCTGCAAGCTTTCCGATCACCTTGCCGTCCTTCGCCTCGTACTCCATGAATACGTCGTTCCAGATTTCGACAACCTGCTGCTTATCGTCAGCCGCAAGGTATGCGTCTTTTGTGAGACCGGCCGTAAGTTCGCCTGTCACATCGTAGAACATTTCAGTATCAGGACCGCATGGGCCATTGTCGCCCGGGCTCCACCAGTTATTCTTTGCTGGCATGAAATAGATCCGCTCGCCTGTCACTCCATTCTTTTCAAAAATGCTTTTCCAGATAGCCGCAGACTCTTCGTCTCGTGGTGCATTTTCATTTCCCTCAAAACATGTGACATAAAGTCGCTGCGGATCGAGTCCGAAGCCTTCTTCCTTATTCGTCAAAAGCTCATAGCTCCATTCGATCGCTTCCTTTTTGAAATAATCGCCAAGGGACCAATTACCCATCATCTCGAAGAATGTCGCATGGGTATTGTCGCCGATATCGTCGATGTCGACTGTTCGGACGCATTTCTGGAAGTTCGCAAGCCGCGTTCCCAGAGGATGCTTCTCGCCAAGGAGGTATGGAACCAAAGGCTGCATGCCGGCAGTATTAAAAAGGACCGATGGGTCATTTTCAGGCACGAGCGGCGCGCTTGGCAAAATGGCATGTCCCCGCTTCTCGAAAAAGGCTAGGAAACGCCGTCGGATTTCGCTCGAAGGCATGCTGGTAAGGATTTTTTCTGGTTCCATAATGAAGTGCATTCTAACATAAGAGGCTTATTGCTTCCATTGGCACCGGGAACCCGCCCTGCCGCCCATCTTTGCTCAGATATGGTAAAATCTGCAAGGATGCATCGCCGGATTACTGAATTAAGTCCAATGGCCGTGCTGGCTTAAATACAACATAAACAACGCCTATGAACCTCGATTCCAAAACTGCCCCGGGAGGAGTTCCGGAAGAACCTAAACCTGCTCCAGGACTCTTGTCCTTTGATGGCGGAGGCCTGCCTCTTGCCCTGAACTCAGCAGCTGCCCACGCAGCAGTCAGGCTTGCGGGACGTGAATACGAACTCGCAGTCAAAAACGGTCTCGTCTGAGACGTCGGCGGCCGGTCGGACATTTGATATTTACATATCGTCCGACCGGCCGCCTTTTATTTAACCGGATTAGATCATCTTTGCCTTTTTCATAAGCTTCTCAAGCTTGTCGATGTCTTCCTTGATGCTGTCGAGTCCGGCTTTGTAGAAAGACGGGTCCATGACATCTACGCCGATGCTTTTGAAGATGTCTTCGGGGCTCATGCTCTGACCCGACTTCATGAACTGATCTACTTTGCTGAAGTAGGAGGCGTCCTCCTTGCATTTCTTGTACAGCGACCGGCTGATCAGGGCTCCGTAGGCATATGAATACACATAGAAGAAATTTCGAATATGTGGCCATGATCCTGCAAAATACCCGTCGAGTTCCGTGAACTTTGTCACGGGACCCATGTACATTGACATATTTTTGTTATGAAGCGCGCCTATCTCTTCTGCGGAAAGCGATCCTTTCTCCCGAATGCCGTTATGGACATCGAGTTCAAAGTTGAAGCATGCGATCTGCCTGAAGATAGTCTGAATGTAATCAGCGATTCTGTCATAGAGTGCGACAATCTTCTCTTTGTCAGAGAGCTTCTCGAACATCTCCTCGAATGCCAAATTCTCGAAGAATGTGCTGGCTACTTCTGCAACAGATATCGTGTAATGCTCGTATAGCGGAGGCTGTGCCTTTGAAAGCTCTGTATGGATTGCATGACCCATTTCGTGAGCGAATGTCATGGTATCGTCCATGCTGTCAGCGTAGTTAAGCATCACGACGGTCGGCACACCTTCTCCACCCCAGCAATATGCACCACCCTGCTTGCCCTTCTTTGGATATACGTCGATCCTGCCATTTGCAAGCATCATTTCAAGAGTATCGACATAGTGGCTCCCTGCTTTTCCAAAAGAAGACCTGAGTGTCTGAAGCGATTCTTCAAAAGGGACTTTCTTGGCGTTTGCGCCTATGCCTACCGCCCTGTCTGCGTATGTGAGGTTCTTGAGCTTGAGCGCCTTCGCCTTCAGCCTGTAGAACTTATGCGAAATGGCGAAACCTTCCGTCACGGTCTTGACGAGCATCTCAATGTTCTTGATATCGTTCTGGTATCCAAGAATCGTCTCGGAATACGGCTTCTCGTAGCCTCGGAGCTTGTCATCAATCTTCTTGTTCGTGTATACGGCGTTGATTTCCGCCTCATAAAAATGGCTGATGGCCTTAATGACCTTCATGCATTCCACATGCAGCGCATGTCTGTCTTTGGCCGGCAGCTGATGAACCTTCGACATGGCTTTTGAGAGCGGCATGACTTCCTTTTTGAACGTTACGGTTTGGTTCGCGCAAAGCTTCTGGAATCCATCTACCCACATTGAACGTGCCGGCGTGCTCTTTAGGTTTACGACTTGCTCGACGTCCTCGGCAAGGTTGTACTTGGCGCCATCGAAGATCATCTTGAGGAAATACGAGTAGTTTGCCAGAAGCGGACTTGCCAAAAACTTCTTCTGAAGGTCAGGCGCGACCTTCGCGAGCTTCAGCGAAAAGAAGATGACCTTGTTGCCGGCCTCGATCAGGATCGGCTCGAACTTATTGATGCCCGCACTGACTGCCTTGTTCTGACTGTCGATTGCCTTCAGATTGTGAAGATAGAAGATGGGCCTTGTGGCACCGACTTTCTTGGTCATGATTTCGAGGTCGCGCATGCCCTCGGCAAGCTTCTTTTCATCGGTCAGGTATGAATCATCCTTTGCATATTTCCTTGCAAACGTCTCGAATGCGGTTTCTATGTCCGCGACATCTTTAGCAAGCTTCGGATCAGTCGGGCCTGAGTACAGGTCGCTGAAGTCCCATGCAAGTTTCGTTTTGCCGACTTTTCCAGTGGTACCAAGGCCTGCCTTCGGTTTTGAGTTTTTCATATGGGAAAATAGTAGCACAATGGCCGGCTATTAAAAGGCAGCCTCTGCCTTGGCTCTATAATCGCAATATTCGCAACTTGCACTCTGTTTTGGCACAGAATCTGAATCTAAACATGCTTTAATTGCCACAAGGGTGTCGTCAATCCAATCCGTACCGCCTTCATACGGTATGAGATTTATATCAAACTCGAGCTTGCCATCGAATGCGGCAGCATCTCTCTTTCCATTTACGTATACAAAATATCCAGTATCAGAAACGGTCAAGCCGTTATGCCTAAGAAGCCACTGATAGACTTCCATCTGTCGTCGGTACTGGTCATGCCATTTTGTTTCCTCAAGCTGCATGACCGGCTCGTCCTTGCTCGTAGCCTTATAGTCAACGACATAGACCGTGCCATCCTTATCTGACCAAAGGTCATCGACTGCGCCGAACACAATGAAGTTTGACTCCTCATGCATGTGCTGGACACCGACGAAGTTTTCTCGCCAGTCATTAAGACGCTTGTCATTCAAAGGTCTGAGGTCTAGGCCATATGCTTTTACAAGCGGATGAGCCGTATGTTCCATCCGATGAACATCGAACTCCTTCTTCAGGAGGTGGTCGACGGCATTATTCAGGGTGAATGGAGCGCCGCTTGGTCTCGATACGCCCAGCCTCCTATCGAGGTAAAAGCAGCGAGGACAGTCCAAAAACAGCTCGATCTTTGATCTGCTCAGCCTGAACGGGCTTTCTTGGCCAGGCTCATAGTTCTTATGTCTGTAAAAAGTCTTCTTGGCCATCGCGGATATGTGTGACCGGATCACGTCGCTATCTGTCACTTGGAACAAGATCGATGACCTTGCCGATCTCATCCATCACTTCAAAAATCTTCGCATCCGAGAAGCCAAGCTTTTTCATGACCGACCTATTCTCGTAGACCGACTTGCAGAGAACAATGCCATTCTTCACAAGCTGCTGCTTGTCGTTGTCTGTCAGGCTGAGAAGGCAGGTTATGGGATGGAGCTTGGCACCCTCGATGAGCGTGAACAGGTTCTTTTCCTCCGGGTACGACCAGCTCATGAGTTCGAGCCCTTTGCACTCTGCATACTTGATTGCCGTATCGGTGAAGCGCGTATTCGTGATGAGGAGCCACCGGTCTATCTTCCTGTCCTTCATTCCCGGATATCTGAAAACGACGTCTTTCAGGTCGTCATACCTGGCCTTTACGTAAAGAGCAGCCTTGGTATCAGTCTTTCCGGCAAGCTCATTGTGGTACTTGAGCTCGGCCATGATCAGCTCCTCTTCTTTCCAGGCCACGACGTCGACTTCATGCGGAACGCAGCCTCCAAAAACCATCTGGCCCGTAAGGGTCTTGTATCCGTATGCCTTGTAGAGCTCGCCGACATACTCCTCAAAAGGAAAGCCTGTAGGTCCGAACTGCATAAGGGACCTCCTGAGCGAGTAACGCGCTGCGGCAGTTGCCGACATTGACTTGAGCATGCTGAAAGCCTTCCGGTGAATGGCATGCACCGAGCAGACTCCTCCGCCGGGATTGTCGGGATCACAGACGCCCTTCTGGATGTCTTCTACGATGGTCTTGATGATCTGGTGCGCGACCTGGAGAGATGCGCCAGCCCTGAGAAGGGATCGTTCGAGCTTCGCAGGGATGAATTCCTCATGCGAACCGTCCTCCTTGATTATCTGGATTGGAGTCATTTAGACCAGTATACCACCGCCTATGCAGGTCTCGTCAATGTAGAAAACAGCAGACTGGCCAGGCGCCATCGCAAGCTGCCTTTGCTCAAATGTCACCTTTGCTGTTCCTGCGACCATGTCTACGTCACTGATCGTGCAGGCTTGTCTGGTCTGCCGATATCGGATGCGCACGTCGCATGCCAAAGTCTGCCCAGCGAGAGGATTTGCCCCGCTGCCGGACGTTGCGTCCTTGAGCCGCTCAAGAAGTGCCGGAGTGAAGAGGCAGCTTTGTATTGAAATTGTCTGGGCTGGCTGCACAGACACGTCCTGTCCGCTGCCTGTCCTATGTGCGTCGGCTGCTGCAGAGGCACCTGCTTTGTACTCGGATTCGGGAAGGACGACCAAAGAGTTCGAAGCAATGTCTTTCTTGACGATATAATGCGGCTCCCTGGCCGTGCTTTCAGTAAAGATCCTGAACCCATGTCGTTCGCCGAGCGTATAAAGAACGGCGCCGTCATGCTCGCCTATTATTTCGCCTTTTGAATCGAGCACATTTCCTGGCTTTGTCTGGATATATTCCTTAAGAAATGCCTTCATGTCCAAATGGCCAATGAAGCAGACGCCTTGGCTGTCTTTCTTATCGAAAACAGGAAGGCCAAGTTCCTTTGCGAGCGCGCGCACCTGGCTCTTTTGCAAGTGCCCTATCGGAAAGAGCGCACGCTCGAGGTCGGCCGGTCCAAGCGTCCAGAGGAAATAGCTCTGACCCTTGTTCTTGTCAGCGCCTTCCTGAAGCACCCATGTCTTCGTGGTTTCGTCATACGCCCTTTGTGCATAGTGGCCCGTTGCTACATAGTCGATTCCCCTTGCCTTTGCTTCATCCAAAAATGACCCGAACTTCACATGCCTATTGCACATGATGTCAGGATTCGGCGTTCTGCCCGCCTTGTATTCGGCGATCATATAATCGACCACTTCTTTCTTGTACTTCTCACTAAAATCAAAAGTCAGAAACGGGATATCGAGAACGGCGCAAACCCTCATGGCATCCCGCCTTTCGTCTTTCCATCCGCAGTCCGTAGAGTCGGGCTGCCAGACCTTTATGAAAACGCCCGTCACGTCATACCCTTGCTGCTTGAGAAGCGCGGCAGAGACCGAAGAGTCCACGCCGCCAGACATGCCGACATAGACCTTCTTTTTATTTGAAGGCTGCTGGCCATTATTAGCGCTGGCTGTCGATGTATTTTGCCTTGAGCTTGAGATGCTGGTCATACGTCTTTGAGAAATGAGTTATACCATCTTTGTCAGAAAGATAAAATACGTAATCGTTCGGCTCAGGTCGAAGTGCGGCCTCGATGCTTCTGATGCCCGGATTGCCTATCGGAGTCGGAGGAAGGCCTTTTCTCGTATATGAGTTATAGTCGCCGTCGGCCCGGAGGTCAGTGAGCGTAAGGTCCGCTGACCCTCGTCCTGTCACATACATGAGCGTGGCATCCACCTGGAGAGCCATGCCTCGTTCCATTCTCTGAAGGAGCAAGTATGCGACCTTCTTCATATCTTCGTCGGTCTGAACCTCTCTTTCAAGAATGGACGCAAGCTTGATGATGTCGTCCAGGCTTCTTGTCGAGCTCGCGATCTCGGCCTCATACGGCTTGATTTTCGCCTTGAACTGGGAATCCATGGCCTTGATGATTTCCTCAGGCGTGGCTATCGGCGAGAAGAAGTATGTTTCCGGGAACAGGTAGCCTTCCTTCGCGACTGCGAGCTGAAGCAAAGTCGAAGTCGATATGCTCGGGAACTTCTGCCCTGCAAGCATCGCGATTCTCTTGCTGTCTGACCCTTCTGGAATAGTGAGCCGGACAGGGGTGTAGCCAAAGTCTCCTTCTACGATTCGTTTGGCTACCTGGAATGCGCTCTCAGGAGCATCAAACTGGTAGTAACCTGCCTTGACCTTGTTCTCTCCACCGAAGAAGAGGATAAGGTTCTGGGTCATAAAAGCTGATCTGACAGCTCCTGATGCCTTGAGTTCTTGTGCCACGCTTCGGGCATTTTGACCTTTGTCGACCACTGCCGATAGCGGCCCTCCTGCAAACCTAGACGCGCTCGGTGCAGCAAAAAGAATAGTCGAGAGGAGCCAGCCGGCGGCAATACAAACGACGATGAGGAGTATTGCCGCCGCAGCTGCTATTCTTTTGCTAATTCTGATCGGAAGCATTGTCTTGATGTGTATCGGATTATTTTGATTCTAAAATGGCGAATTTTGAAATGGGATAGATTGCTATCAGCTAGATAGGAAGATTCGCTGGCGGCTCGACTTTCTTGGCGACGACTCGGGAGAGCGTCGGAGTCTTCGATACGTCTCCCGGGAAGTGGTAGACCGTTGCGAGTTCCTCGGTATTCATGACGAATGTGCTGCCTTTGTATCCGACCGGGATGAATTCATCATAAAAAAATGCTCGAGCCTTGTACCTATTGAAGAGCTTTTTCTTCTGGCCGAGAACCTGCTGGCCGCTCCGGTCCTGCCATGGATACTTAACGCCAGGCGCCTTGTCTGCCTTGAAGCCGTTAAGGTTCTGCGAGCCGAACTGCCTGAATGCTCCGCTGATTGCAGCCTGAGTCGTTCCTCGGAATGAGTTCGCCTTGGCAACATAGATGGCTCGGATTCCGCAATCAAACGGGATCTTCGAGAGGCTTCGCTCGATGGCGTCCACGGCATCCCTCTCGCCCTTTGTCAGCTGCATGAGATTCGGATTCATCGGCTTCTCCTTGTCGATCTTCACGTCACGCTTCGTTCTCTTCTTGATGTCTTCGTTTGCATCGAACTTCCAGTCGACTTTCTCGAACCATGTTCCAGGCTTTGTCTTGTCCTTGCCATGCGCTCGGATGCAAATCTGGATCCATGCCTGCTCGCCCTTTCGAAGCGATCCCAGAAACTCAAGAACCGGAGTGATCGGATCAACCTTGTACTCCTCTTTCTGGTCATCGGCAAGGCCATAGTCGGTATATGTCTTGATCGGCAAATGCGAAGGGCCGGTCTTTACGAATTCGCATCCCCAATACTGATAGTTTTCAGGATCAAATGGAGTTGTCTTGGCATAGTCCTTGTCAGTCACGTCGAGAATTTCGATGTCCGGGAACTGAGAATACAGCTGCGTCTCGATCATGTCTTTGAATTTTTCCTTTGACCAGATGAAGAATCGCACGGATCCGTCGATCGAGACGATCTCGAGGGAGAACCAAGACCTTACCGACCCTTCCCAATACTTAGTGATATTGTCGCCTTCTCCGCCAGGCTGGAACAATGACGTGATGAAGACCTCCATAGCCAAGGGTGACTTCGTAATGCCTTTAGGAATCCGAAGTTCGAGCGTCACATACTTTTGCTTCGCAAAAAAGGCCGCTCGAACGTATTTGACCCAATTTTCCCAAAATGCCTGGGCAAGATAGATGGGCAGCGTAACGATGATGAAAAGGTATGCGAGCTTAAGCGCAAGAAGGATCAAGCCGTTGATTTCGCCGGATGACGATGCGTCCATGAATGAAGACATTTTATCTTATATTTGGCTGGGCACCAAGCAAGGCGCGCAAGACGGAACGTGGAAAAGAAAAAGCCCGGCTTGCGCGCCGGACCCTTTCTTACTTCGCTTCAGTCTTCGCTTCCGCGATGCTGTATTTTCCGTCCTTGTCCTTCTTGAAAATCTTCGAGTTCTGGAGGTTTACGAGGATGGTGTTCTCCTTCACGTATCGTTCCTTCATAACCTTCTGGATGATGTCATCCTTAGTCATCGGTCCGTGCTTCTGGAGCATCTTCTGGATTACGTCCTTTACTACGCCACTTGCATAGCCCCATTCAGTGAGAGCGTAGAGTCCTCGTCCGACGAGCACGAAACGCTTATCCTTGATGAGCTCGTTATGCGTAGTCGCGATATGAGCCTTTTTGTCGAAAAGCTTTTCGATAAGCTTCGCGATGTCCCGGAAATGGATCGGAGATCCATGCTTTCGCATAGCAAGGAATGCATAGTCTCGGATACCCTTGGTCTTCACGTTCTGAGAGTCTGCCTTGCCCCATTCTCCGAGCGGATTCTTAGCGATATGCTTTGAAATGTTCAGCCATCGCTTTGCCACTTCGTCGTTTCGGTACTTTTCGTTTACGTCCTTGAGGTGCTCGAGGAAGCCTTCGATCATTTCTGATTCCGGGATGAGGTCGTCATTGTTGAGGTTCTTGTAGAGCTTTCGAAGGGCCTCATGGATTTTCTTTGAGAGAGATGCGTCTACATGCCATCGGTGCTTGAATTCAGGATCTTCCTTTTCCTTCTTGAAAGAGTCGCCTACGACGAGAAGGAAGTGGAGATGGTTCTGAGAAGACTCATCCTTTGCAAAATGAGAAAGAAGCTCTTCCTCTGAGACCATGCCTCCGAGCTCGTGAACGTGAGAAACGAGCTCGTCAAAGACAGCCTTTTCCTGCTTGTAGTATGCAGACTTCCTGATGTTCTGAAGGGCAGCGTGCTCGATCTGTCGAACTCGCTCTCGAGTGATGCTGTACATCTCGCCGATAGCCTCAAGGGTCATCCGTTCGTTATTTTTGTCCAATCCGTACCGCTTAGTGACGACAAGTCTGGCTCGCTCAGGGAGCGCTGCAAGGAGTCTCTTCG
>DASWWM010000022.1:0-6184 GCA_036405975.1 Minisyncoccota bacterium
GCTCTCGCTGATATTTTTTATTGTATATGACCTGCTGTTCGCCTCGTCTTCGCCGATGATGACGCAGTGGGGAATCGACTGCTTTCTGGCGCTTTTGATCTGGTCGCTTATGGGTCGGTAAGAGAAATTGACTGAGACGTTCTTTCCGCCAGCCCTTAGCTCATCTGCGACCTGGGTAGCATATTCTAAGCAGGACTTGTCCATGATGCAAACCATGATATCCGCAGCTGGCCTGTATGCCGGCAGCAAGCCATGGGTTTCTAGGAAGTCCGCGATGGTGACGTCTCCCATTCCGAAGCCGAATGCCGGAACCTGCTCATTTCCAAAAAGAGAAAGGAGGTTATCGTACCTGCCTCCGCCAAAAAGAGATCTGTTGTTTTCAGGATGCGTGTCAAAGACCTCGAATACCGTGCCGCTGTAATAGTCAAAGCCTCTGATTACGCTTTCGTCGTATTCGACGTTTGTGACGCCAGCTTTCTTGAGCTGCTCGATGATGCCATCAAGCTCTCGCTTTGCCTGTTGGATTGCGGGAAAAGCCATTGCTTCCTGGTGCTGCGAGCTGCCCTGGCTGAGATTCAGGAATTCGAATGATTTTCCGATGATCTTCTCAGCTTCGCCGAAGAAAACTTCTTCAGGCATCTTTGCCTTTTTGTCCATGAGTCTCTGGAAGGCCTTTGCCTGGTTCTCATCCAGTTCATACCATTCGTTGAAGATCGCATCGAGGAGTTTCCTGCTGTTTATGCAGATCTTGAACTGTGAGTCATCCGCACCGAATGCCTTCATAATCTCGTACGAGAGCCTGATCATTTCTACATCGATCTCCGTTCCTGGAATGCCGAATGCGTCCACATTCAGCTGCCAGTGCTCTCGAAGCCGTCCTCGCTGCGGCCGTTCGTATCTGAATACGTTCGGAATGGAATACCATCGGACAGGGAAGCCGAGTTCCCGTCGCTTTCCTGCAACCATTCGCGCAACGGTCGGAGTCATTTCCGGTCGAAGGGTCACTTCTCGGTCGCCTCTGTCAGTGAATGTGTAAGTCTGCTCATTGACGATCTCTTCGCTCGTCTTCGAACGGTAGAGTTCAGCAGGCTCCAGAACTGAGGCACCGTACTCAGAGTAGCCAAACTTTTCAACAGCCTTTTTCCAAGTCGAAAAAATATGCTTCTGGACGAACATATTTTCTGGGTAGAAGTCTCGAACTCCCTTGTACGGGTCAGTGCCGAGCGGGCTGGTGTTTTTTGTCATATATGCATATATAATAGCCTATAATGAACGCCAATGTAATCTCCTCAGCCGATATCGACCGTGGTCTTGTGGACGGCATAATAGCCGTATACAAACAGCCGGGTGAGACTCCTCTCGAATGCTTGGGACGCCTCGAAATGCGCTTTCCTGCGCTCAAAAATGTCCCTCTGAGCTATGCAGGCAGGCTCGATCCGCTTGCTTCCGGCGTAATGCTCGTTCTGTCCGGCAGCTTCAACAAGATGCGGCAGGAGTACCTCAGCCTCGACAAGGAATACGAAGTCAGGGTGTTGTTTGGAATCTCGACCGATACGGGCGACCTTATGGGGATGTTTACTGGCGGACCGGCTGATCTGTCCGCTTCCGAAAATATACGCCTGCGGGATGAGAAGGGCATCAAGATTTTCTTAAGCGGTCTCAAAGGGCCATTCAGTGCTCCATATCCGGCATACTCGTCGAAGACGGTTCAGGGAAAGCCGCTTTTTCAATGGGCTTCGGAAGGGAAGCTGGATGAGATTGATATGCCGATGCAGCATTCCGAAATACACTCTGTCGATCTTATCGACTCGCAGTCTGTTACTGGGAAAGAAGTTGCTGTGCAGGCCATGACCGCAATAGAGGAAGTCAGTGGCGAGTTCAGGCAGAAGGAAATACTTTCTCAGTGGAGTGAGTTTCTCGCGCTGCACGGCGATGCGTCTTTCAGGGAAGTCCGAATGCGTGTCAGGGCTTCATCTGGCACATATATGAGGTCGCTCGCTGAGCATATCGGTTCTTCGTTCGGAACGAAGGCTGTTGCATCGGAGATCGTGCGAACTGAGGTTGGCGGAATCAAAATCGATCAGGCGATTGTCCTGGTTTAGTCTCTCGATTCATTTCCATTTGAATTTGAATTCATGCCGGCAGGGTATCCTTGCCGCATGGAAATTGCCCAGCCAAAGAACATATCAGTCACATTCAAGACTCGAGGGGCGAGTGGTTTTGTCGATTTCCTGGTTTCGGAGAGCCTGGTCCTTGGCGCAAGTGACATCCATATCGATCCAAAGTCTGAAAATGGTCTCATTCAGCTTCGCATTCACGGTGCCATGGTCCCTCAGTATGAGATGGACGGGGTTCAGATGTCAGAATGCGTAAGTCGACTGAAGATATTGGCAAAGCTCAGGACTGACATTCATGCAAAAGGGCAAGACGGAAGGTTCGTATACGTATCTGCATTGGGTGAGAAGGTCGATGTCCGAGTCTCGATCATGCCGACATTTTATGGCGAGAATGCGGTACTCAGAATACTGAGGCCTGGCAAGCAGCGGATGCTTAAGTTTAAGGATCTCGGAATGGACGATGACCATGTCGGCATTTTGAACAAATACATTCATTCGGGGCAGGGCGTTCTGCTTGTTGCGGGTGCTACTGGATCAGGAAAAACGACCACGGTGTATGCTCTTGCCCGGACGCTCATCGCTGCTGGCAGGAATCTGGTTACTGTGGAAGATCCGGTTGAGTATGTCATCGAGGGCGCAAGGCAGATTCAGGTATCGGAACATCATTTCGGATTTTCAGAAGCACTCAGGTCTGTTCTGAGGCAGGATCCAGACGTCATTGTCGTTGGCGAGATACGCGATGCGGACACGGCCCAGCTGGCATTCCGTGCTGCACTTACTGGGCATTTGGTGATTGCGACGATCCATTCTGAGGGAGCATTCGGCACAAGGTCGAGGCTTGCCGATCTTGGCGTTTCCGAAAACATGCTTTCCTTGCTCAGGCTCATTATCGGGCAGAGGCTCGTCCCTCAGCGCGATGGATCTGAGCGGGTCACGGGAAGGCGGGGACTGTTCGAGTTTGTCGACTTGTCGCAGTCGAAGCCTGAGGCGCCATCCGAATGAATAAGCTGTCACTTAAGAAATATTTCAAATATGTTTCCTTGTACCTCGCATCCGGCAGGACTGCAGATGAGTCATTCGGTCTTTCGCTCGCAAGGATTTCCGACAAGAAATTCAGGGCCGGATTCTCTGACTTCATAGCCTCCATGAGGGAAGGCGTCAGCGTCGATGCCAGCTTAGACCGTCTGCTCGATTCTCGCATCATTGATTCAACCATCTACTCGCTCATACTTCTGGGATATAAGACGGGAAACCTGAAGGAGTATGTCAGGCAGGCGTGCTCGTACATAGAAAAGAGCCAGTCGTTCAAGAAGAGGCTTGTGGGCGCTCTCGCGTATCCGGCAGTGGTGCTTGCGGCTTCAATGGGATCTGTCACTTACATTGCAAATGTCGTACTGCCGAAAGTGGTTCCCGTTTTTGAATCCCTCAAGGCTCCTGTACCGGCAATTACACGGCTTCTTCTTGAGGGCATAAACCTCATCTCAGCATACGGACTCGGAGCCTTTGCGAGCGTTGCCGGACTTTGTTCCGCACTTTTCATTGCATACACAAGATCAACCGAGCTAAATCTATTCGTGCATAGAAATGTCTACAATATTCCGTTCCTCGGTCGCCTGGTGGCACTTTCACATGTGCATGGAATATCGCTTGGAATAGGGACGCTGCTCGCGGCCCAAGTTGCTATAAGCGACGCATTCGAGGTTGCGGCACATTCAAGCTCGAATTCGCATGTTAAGGAAGGGCTTTCCCTCATCAGGTCTCATTTCGAAGAGGGAAAGCCCTTCTCGGAACTCGACCTAAAATCAAATGTCTTCGATCGCGAGATTTGCGACTCGTTGGCTTTGGGCGAATCAACAGGGACCATGCCGCAGGCATTTCTTGACCTGAGCGAATTCTCGAGGCAGGAATATGAAGATGTTCTCGGTTCTGTATCTGCACTGGTTGAGCCTGCCGCCTTGGTCGTATCGGCATTGCTTGTTGGAATCGTTGCCTTATCCGTTATCAGCCCGATGTACTCACTTGTCCAGCATGTCAACTGACGTGATCCGTTCAAGAAGAAGCGTGTCGGGCTTCCAGATCATCGAAGTCCTCCTCGCAATTGCGGTGAGTTCGATCGTGATACTGCCGTTGCTCAACCTACTGAATGTGATGTATTTCGGAATGAGGAACGGGGCCGGTCCGACAGGCATATCATCGCGGCAAGATGTTCCATTGGGATTTGCGTCGGGGAAGCAGTGCATTGTCGCCTCTTCGATCCTTGAGCGTGCCCTGGAGGGTGACACTGGCGTTTTCACTGTCGATTCGTTGAGCCATGCAGATTTGGGAATCAGCTCGACTACGCAGATGGGGAGCCTGTCCTTCATGGGCATGGACCTGATCGCGTCACTTGATTCGTCCAGCACGACTGAGCCGGATTTTGCATCATTTGATTTTTCAGGATATGCAAAATCCGGCTCGAAAGACATCGGCGTAAAGCTGCATGCTGATACTGGTCCCGGGTATGTGAACCATACCGCCGAGGGCTTGAAAGTCTATGCAGCAAATACAAGCGTTTCCTCACAGGCGCATTCATTCGCCATTGAGAGTGCGGATCGACAGGCGGGCTTGTCAGCTCCTGAGCTGGGTTACGTATTTCCGGGATCAAACTCCAATACGAATCCGATCACCAAAAAGATACTGCCTTATCGTGGCATGCTGATTGTCGGTACGCAGAAAAGCGTTCTGCCCGAAATCCATTTGTTCGAGAAGGCAAGCGGCAAAGTGCTTTCGGCAATCGATACGGAGTACGGCATCAACGACATCTCTGCTTGGAGAGACCGTCTCGTGATTCTCGGACCGCAAGATCCGGAAATGCAGGTATTCGATATTTCAGATCCTGATCGTCCTGTGCTCGCATCGTCTTTTGACTTCCCAGGGGGATCAGGCAATGGAAGATCGGCCGGCATTTTTGGAGACATCCTGTATGTCGGCCGATCAAAAGGGGGAAACGAGCTCCTGACATTCGAGCTTGCCGCTGAAGGGATTAGGGAAATCGACTCTCTGAAAATCGGGGCGAGTGTCGACAAAATAATTCCGTCCAGCAAAGGAGCGCTTCTGTTTACCTCGAATGAGTATGGGGAGTTGTATGCCGCTGTCTTCGATGTCGGGCATGGAAACCGGAGGATAATGAGGCTTGTTCATCTGGGCACTGATCTGCCCGGCAGAGTGTCCGACTATGCATGTTTGGGGAACCAGATGTACCTGTCCATTAAAAGCGACGAATTCCCACTGTCGGTATTAACTCCAAAGCTCAAATGAGTCCTTTTGGTTCATGGCGCTCGTCTGAAAAGAAAGGCGTTCTGGTGCCGGAAAAGGGAACGACGCTTCTGGAGATGCTGCTGTACGTTGCCTTGTTTTCGATCTGTTTCTCTACCATGGGACAAGTGGTGCTGTCCGCGCAGAAAGTGGCGGAAAAAATATCCGTGGAACGCGCATATCGTCTCGCGGATGCTTATGCCATCGAATATGCACATGCCTTATCTAGAGCAAGTGGAGACTTTCCGACCGCCGATGAAATTTCTGAATTCCTGTCGAGAATCGCTCCCCGAATGGATATTCCGTACTCTGCAGAATCCGGAGTCACTGTTGAAATCGAGGAAGGGCGCGCACAGGCCATATACGTCGATGAGATACATGCGAGAAGGTCAGCTCTTATTCGATATACGATCGGAAATTCACAGCGTTCATTGCGAGTTTATCTGCTATAATCTCCTCATATGGTATACGGCTACAACGGTGGAGGACTCGGCTCGTACAAGAGCTCGCTCGGAAACGATGCGGCGGCTTCTGAACGATTTCGAATTGATGCTGCGAAGCAGCAGATGGAGCGGCAGCAAAAGGAGCGCACCAAGATGCAGCTGACTGATCTGAAAAGAAAGCATGAGCACAACAAGATGCAGATCTCGCATCTTGAGACTGATGCCCGGAGGCTCGAGTCGGAAATCGTCCATGGAGAAAGGGAGGTCCAGGACATGCAGCGTGCCATGAAGGAGCTTGAGGACAAGGAGCACAACTTCAGAGGACGGATA
>DASWWM010000023.1:0-10690 GCA_036405975.1 Minisyncoccota bacterium
AAGGCATTCGCCGCCATACAAAACAGGGCAGTCCGCGCATGTGCAGTTCTCGCCATTCCCAATCAAGATTCCAATTTTTTTCTTCATGTTTGTGCGGTGTCGTTCCAGACAGGCTCGGTCCAGGTGGCAACAACGGCATCCACTTAAATATCATCGTTGCTTTCTGGACCGAACCAGCCTCAGATGGACAGGTTCAGTTTGTAATAAATCGTCTAGTGCCTTACCCTTGTACTAAGCAGTCTCTGCTCCAATGTCTCGCTCATCAGGCGAGACTGCTTTTTTAAATATCCGAGAACTACCAGGCTCGCTCCACTGTTGGGGCTTCTGTAGCTGCTGGAATTGCGCCGTCAACCTTTCCATCCTCATTTGAGGGTGCAGAATCGTCTGTTGGTGCATTGTCAGTCGCAGCAGTCGTGACTGAAGCTGAGGCAGATCCTTCCGGAGCGGCATCCTCCTTCTTGTTCACAATCCGTGCAGCCTCAATCTCGTCTCCAACCTTCACTTCTTCAGCGACAAGGTTTGGATTAAGATCGAGATTTTCCTGAGTTACGATAACTTTATTTTCATCCATGGAATTTTTTTCAATTAGTTTTATAAGAGGTCTGGCCGATACGACTATACGGCCAGCTGAACGATTACGATTCTTACCATCACTTTTCCGATCTTCTCTTTCGAAATCTCGAAATCATAGCTCCCAGACACGTTCTTATCATTTACGAAAAGAGCATCAGCGATCCCTTTCTGCACATTGTCCGGATCAGGACGCGCATTATTGGCAAAATATGAGTACGTATGCAGGTATGCTTTCTGGTTCTTTTCCAAGCTGATTGGCTTTCCGTCCCAATTTCTAGCTGCCGTTATCATGTCTGCGTATTTTCCTGCATATGCCTTGACCACATAATCCTTCCAAGACTTGTATCTGCGACTGCCCTCATTCCAATAGCTCCCCTGAGTCGTACGGTGATAGCCGATAGGATTTCCTTTCGGATCTTCCTGATTGCCGCTTATTGTGAATTCGAGGGTGATTGGGTTCATGATGCTTGTTCTGTGTTGATGCTTAGTTGCTGATGCAACGGTGTTGCCGGTGACCCCTTAATCAGATCCATGAATAGTTCCTTTGGCACGAAAGTCGCATGAGGATTTGCCGTGTAGTATCTGAGCTGGATCTGTTCTGCTTGCGCTTTAATTTCTGCAGGCGGGGCTTTCCAGTCATGCCTACTTCCGTAAGTGAGTTCGAATCTGCCAAGCATTTTGCTTTTGACCTGAGGCGGCAATCTTGAGAGTGTCTGCAAGTGAGCCCTGTGTGCCTCATCAGTCTCATTGATTTGATTGAATGTGGTCTTCGCTGGCTTGTCGTATTCGATATCTCCTACCTTCCCAATTTCTCCCGACCATTCGACGACTCCGGTATTTCCCAAAATCTGTATCCAAGTTCTCTTGTCCATCGATTCGTCTGCTCGCATGTCATCAACAATTTTTGCCCTTGAGTTCGACAGATAGATTGGGTCCGGCTTTCCTTTGATGCTTATTTTTGCCATTAGATTTGTCTTGAATGCTTAGGTTCTGATAATTCGACCTCCTGATCGAGCCACCGCTGACCATTCAGGAACGTGCTCGGATGCGGAATATATTTGCCCCTTTCCGCTATCCAACCCTTGCTCAGCTTCAATTTCTTCAGGCCAGACATGATTTCTTCGAATAGCTCCTCAGTAATCTTCAGCTTGTTCCATGCACGGATCGCCTGACCCTTTCCTTTCTTGTTCGGATATTCCTTGTAGAATATTTGGAACTGCTCTTCGTTTCTATTCTTATCTGGTCTTATCTCTTCTGTTCTTGTCTTATCTAGGCCGACATTATCCCTACCTTGTCGGGACTTTCTCCGGAGCTTATCCGAATACTCGTCGCCGTAGTCCTTAAGTTTTGGGATGTATAAATCCCCTATTTCTAGGCCTCTTTTGTCGATTAGGTTTACCGATGCAAAAAAATTCAAGAGGTGGTTCATTCTTTCCTCAGAAACATGCCCAATGTGAGCCAGCACTCTTTTCCAGTTCTTTTCTATCTTAATGCGCGAATTTGTACCTTGCTGAGCGACGAATTCGACGCAAATCCAGAAGAATCCGTAACCCTCCGTCCCGTGTTCCGACAACACCTGCTGAAGCTTTAAATTTGAGTATGAATCTGAGTAATGTTTAAACCACTTCATATGTTTAATTTGGTTTGTAACCTTGTAATCTTTCCATTCCACAATCTCCGGCAAAGATCATGTCACCGAATCCAAGTAGCTTCTCTGCGCCCTTCTCATCGATCACGATGAGGCTTTCTAGGGCCTTGGAAGTCTTGAATACGACTTTAGTTGGAAAGTTCGCCTTGATTTTTCCGTTAATAACTTCAGCTCTAGGAGACTGCGTTGCAATCACTATATGGAATCCTGCAGCACGGCCAAGCTGTGCGATCTGAAGGATGAATCTCTCTATGTCCGCTGCAAGATTTATCTTGATAGCCTTCTGCTCATCTGAGCCCTCTATTGGTTCATACTCGGTGTAAACTTCGTCTGAAACCATCAGCTGACCGTACTCATCAATGACAACGATCTTGTACTTCCAATCCGGCATTTCAGTAATGTTCTTTGTTCCGGCATTTTCCATCTTTATGTACCGATCCTTCATCTCTTCAACAAGTTTTTTAAGCCCTGAATAGATCTTTATCGTATCTGCAGCGTATTCGAGCACGCTTGGCTTGCCCTTATGCTGCTTAAGCTCAACTCTCTTCGGATCGAACAAATGCATCTCCATGTTTGGGATCTCATTTATCTGGTCAATGAAGTTATTAAGCCAGACACTCTTTCCACCTCCGGAAGCTCCGGCCACTAGGATATGAGGAGCGGTTCTGAAATCGAAACGCCTGTCACGGCCCATGATGTCTTGCCCGATGGCAATCTCGAATCCTTGGACACTCGGAACCGTTGGAAACGTCCGATCCTTTCTAGGAACTTCGAAACCGACCATTGTAGAGCCCGGAATCGGCGCGAGGATGCGGACATCCCTTACCCCGAGAACCTGCTCTATATCGCTCGTATAATTGGCTAGGCGCGACATCTTCAGACCAAAGGACGGATTGAACCTATATAGGTCCACGCTCGCCCCGTGAATCAATGAATCGAACTGCAGCGCCATGCCGTGTTCCAGCATCTTTGTCTGTATTTTTTCTTCGTTTTTCATTTTTTCGTAGTTAATATTTTTAGCTTGGACAAAGGCAACATCGAGCTTCTTCTGCAGTTGCTTCATGGTGCTCGCCCTCCGTATCTCAGTCTTCAATAGATCCGTTATATTCGTCACCTGCCTTTCCTTCATGAGCTCAGCCACGTGTTCCGGAATATCCAATCTGTGAATGTAAGCGATTATCGCAACCTCGTTGTCATACATGGCATCGAAGTTCGGGACATACACCTGCTCGCCATTCAAAGCCCTTGTCATGTCGTCGTAGTACCTGAAGAAGAAATCAAAGAAGAGGTCATTTTCGCCGAAGACGATTTCATACTCCCTGACCTGCTTTCCCCCGTCCTTGTTCTTTGTGTACTTCACCTCCTCGAATGTCACCGAATAAGGCTCTTCCTCGTATTTGGCATATGCCAGAAGGTAATACGCCACCGCCTGAACAATCTTTTTTGCATCGATCTTGTCCGGATCAGAGAATGAATAGCAGGTTTTGTAATCCTTGATTTTCAGCTTTCCATCCTCTCTTTCGATCTTGTCGATATACCCCTTCATCTTCACTGGCAAGATAAGATCCTGCCCTCTCCACTTCACATCGATTTTCTCAAGCAATCCTTCTTCCACGGCAACAAGAGTTTCAGGCTTATACGGCTTTTCCTTGACGTATGAATTGAAAGCGAAAGTGAACCTATCGAAGAGATCCTGTTTATTTGCGATCGTCTTTGAGTACTCGACGAATCCATCATTGTATTTGTCGATGAAATCCATACCCGCCTTTAGACCGTATTCAATCGCTTCCGCTTCACTCGTAATGGCTACCTCATCCGTGCCTCCGTAATAGACCTCCATAGCTCTGTGAAATGCACTTCCGAGAACAGCTGATACGCCGATGGCTGTATCAAATTTATCCTTGTTGATATAGAGAATCTTGAAGAGGATCTGATTAGTTGAGAACTTTGCCATCGAGCTTGCCGAGTAGTGCTCTACCGGGAAAGCCAGACCGTCCTTATTCGATTGTTGGCTCTCCGCTTTCAGTGCCGACTTGAGTACCTTCGGCATCCGTAGGTCCATTCGCACTTTGGTCTTCCGCACCGTGGTTTGCTTCTTTTTCTTTTCCATTTTTCATGAGGTTACCCATTGATAATGTTTTTGCATCCCTTAT
The DNA here is from genome assembly GCA_036405975.1 of Minisyncoccota bacterium. Lineage (GTDB taxonomy): Bacteria > Patescibacteriota > Minisyncoccia > Phycocordibacterales > CAIZLB01 > VEQN01. The sequence continues at coordinate 4,375 of DASWWM010000023.1, forward strand.
TGCTTCATTTGCTCGACCGGCAATGATGCTCGAATCTGATGGCATTTCTTCCTCGATGTAGCTCTGTGCCAACTCTTCAGGACAGGCTTTTCTGTATGCGTGCATTTCGGCGACCTTGGCAATCATCGTTCGAGGCTTGGTATCCCACATGCTAGGCGTATACTTCCCATCCCATGTCTTTCCAGCTTTGTAATACTCGTCGAAGTAAACTGTTGCCGTGTAGTCTCCGACATATCCGTTAACCATTCGCTGAACTGTGACCGTACACGAAATGATCTTTGTAGTTCCGTCTTCCGATTTTTCAGTTTCATATATCGGCGCTTTAACACCGACAACTCCGCTACGCATACCAATCTTTCTGTTGTAATCGATCGAGGTAATAAGTGAGTACCCTTCTCCGAAAGGCAAGGCATAAACGTTCTTCTGCAGGAAATCCTTGAAGCTGAAGCCCCTAATCATCCCTTCCATAATCGCTTGCTTCATAAGCGTTGCATCGAACTTCCTAAACGTTGTCGCTATCAGTGCAGACACCACCTTTGGATCTGCGAGCTCTCGATTGAGCTCTTCATTGATGACGACAATCTGTGATTCTTTTGCTGTCATATTTGGTTATTTTCCGCTTATCCTCATCCATTCCACCGCCTTGTAAGTGATGTCGCCCGTGAGGGAATAAATGGATGGAGGTAAGCAGATACAAGGCTGTTAATTTTTAATAGGTGAACAATCAGGACATCGAGCGGTTCCAATAGGAGCTTCATGAGGCTCACCCGGATACACCCTTTCCATAGTCGTCACCTCTCTTGAACCGTCACACGTGCTGCAGATCTTTTCGTAACCTTCTGCATACGTGCCCAACATCTGTCCGTTATCGAATTCAATTTCGTACCAAGCTTCGTGCGAAGCTGCCAATGCTCCATCTTCAACCGTTAGCACTGTGCCTATCAATCCTTCTTTGCTACTGACTCGATCCCCTTCTTCAAATCTCGTTTTTAATTGATTCATAGAAGTGAGTTAACTACTGGCATGATCTGAGTTTCTGCATAAACGTAACCTGCAAAACAGACGATTGCGATGGCGAATGCAGCCATAGCTAGCACACCCTCCCAATCAAATCCTTTCTTTTCTAGCGTTTGAATTTCAAACCCAATGCCCAATGATTCTTTAAATTTTGACATTCTCTTTTTGTAGCGAGCTGAGGTAGGGAAACCCGAAGCTATCGGATTGTGAGAAATACTTTGCCTATCTCACTTGCACGGCACGGACCGTACAAAGAGCATCCGTGATATACATTCCCCGCCTCAACTCGCTACTGAGTTAATTAATAATGTTCGACCAAACCAGCGCTTGCGCGCTTTAAACCGGAGACACCTGACGGGGATCTTGCGATCTCCAATCTCCGGTTCAAAACAAAAAAGCACCTATTTCTAGGTGCTTAATTCGTCTTATTTAGTTATTCCCTACTTCCCGTGACACTTCTTGAACTTCTTTCCGCTTCCGCATGGGCACGGGTCGTTTCGTCCGACATCGGCATATGCTGCCTGGCCTCCATTTGACACGACCCTCGCGTCTCGAACCGAGGTTCCGGCTCCGCCTGCATTTTCAGCACCGGATCCAGGAATGCCTGTTATGTATTCATCCGCACCAGGTCGAAGCTCAACTACTGGAAGATTCTGTCCGGCGTTGACCTCGCCCTGAACCTGCGAAAGGATCCGGATGATTTCCTGGTCAACAGAATGCTCCATATCCTTGTACATCCGCAGGCTTTCCCTCTTGTACTCAACGAGAGGGTCTCTCTGTCCGAAGGCTCGGAGGTTCACGCTTGATCGAAGATGATCCATCATTTCAAGGTGATCGATCCAGTACAGGTCGATCGTCTGAAGCATGACGCCTCGAGTCGTCCTGTTGAATGCTGAGATCTCCCCTGTTTCAGGGTCAGCCTGCTCGCCCGCCTGTTCCGCCATCGCATTGAATCGCGCCTTGTTCTCGAGGATCTTTTTTCGATCTTCTTCCGTAGCTTTCTCAAGAACAGAGTCCAATACCGACTTGAGCTCGTGGGCATTTCCAGTGAGAATCTTCTTTCGTCGATCGTACACTTTCATTCGCTGCTGGTTGAGCACGTCGTCATACTCAAGAACATGCTTTCTAGAATCGAAGTGCATGCCTTCGATCTTTGTCTGCGCGGTCTCAAGAGACCGGCTGATGAGCCCGTGAGTGATCGGCTCGTCCTCTGGAATGTTCAGTCGAGCCATCATCTTCTTTACCGTATCGCTGGCGAAGATTCGCATGAGGTCATCCTCGAGAGATACGTAGAACTGGGTCTCTCCAGGATCTCCCTGTCGGCCTGATCGTCCCCGGAGCTGGTTGTCGATTCGCCGTGCCTCATGCCGTTCAGTACCGATCACATAGAGCCCTCCGAGGGATTTGATCTCTTCGGTCTTCTTCTGAGCTTCCTCAGGCGAGACATCGAGGCTTGGAGCGCCTCCGAGCTTGATGTCGACACCTCGTCCTGCCATGTTCGTCGCGATGGTTACGGCACCCTTCTTTCCGGCTTCAGCCACGATCTCTCCTTCCCGTTCTGCGAACTCTGGCTTTGCATTGAGTAGCGTATGCGGAATTCCTGCCTTTTTCAAATGATCTGAAAGGAGCTGGTTCTTTTCGATAGAAACTGTACCGACAAGCACAGGCTGTCCCTTCTCATGAAGTTCCTTGATCTTCTTCGAGATGGCCATGAACTTTCCTTTCTCCGTCTGGAAGATGAAGTCATTTCGATCGATTCGCGCGATCTGCCTATGAGTCGGAACTTCGATCACATCGAGTCCGTACACCTTGAGGAACTCTTCGGCGCTCGTCATGCCCGTTCCAGTCATGCCGGCAAGCTTCGGATACATTCGGAAATAGTTCTGGAACGTGATCGATGCATACGTTCGAGACTCCTTCTGGATTGAAACTCGCTCCTTAGCCTCGACCGCCTGATGAAGACCTTCTGACCATCGTCTTCCCGGCTGAAGTCGTCCCGTTGAAGGATCCACGATGATGACTTCGTCATCCTTAACGATATACTCGACATCTTTTGTATAGAGAGCCTTCGCTCGAATGGCAGTCTCGAGATGATGCACGTACTTGATGCCTCCGTCCGTATAGATGTTCGTCACGCCAAGAAGCTTTTCGGCAAGGTCAATGCCGGCATCAGTGAGGGCAATGGACTTGAATTTCTCATCTACGGTAAAGTGCGTATCCTTTTCAAGCTGCTTTGCGATGTCCGCAAATGTCTCGTAGAGCCGCTCAGAGTCGACAGTCGGAGCTGAGATAATAAGAGGAGTTCGCGACTCATCGATAAGGATAGAGTCCACCTCGTCCACGACGGCAAAGAAGAAACCTCTCTGTCGAAGAGACTGTGCGGAATGCTCGATATTGTCTCGCAGGTAGTCGAAGCCGAACTGATTGTTCGTACCGTATGTGATGTCTGCATGATATGCGTCCCGCTTTTCAGCTGGCTTAAGGAATTCGTAACCAACTTTGTACGAACCCATGATGTCCTCAGCCTCGTCAGCCTTCTCGATGGCTTCAGCATCAGCTCCTTCGGCATCGCTTTTTACGGCTGCAGGATCTATGTCCTTCTTCCCTGCATGATTGATATCAAATAAATACGAAGCGCCGTCATTCACTACGCCGGTCGTGAGCCCGAGCGCAGAATAGATCTGACCCATCCATGTTGCATCTCGTCTCGCAAGATAGTCATTCACGGTAACCAGATGCGCTCCTTTTCCAGCAAGCGCATTGAGGTACATGGCAAGAGTGGCCATGAGCGTCTTTCCCTCTCCGGTCTTCATCTCAGCGATGCGTCCGTCATGAAGGATCATTCCTCCGATAAGCTGCACGTCATAGTGACGCTGGCCGAGTGTTCGATGAGAGGCTTCTCGCACAGCGGCGAACGCTTCGGGCAAAAGGGCATCCAAGGACTCGCCATCGGCATGCCTCTTCTTGAATTCAGCAGTTTTCGCCTTAAGCTCCTCCGCAGAAAGGCTTTTCATGGAGTCTTCGAGGGCGTTGATCTTGTCGACCGTAGCCCTGTACTTCTTTACCTGCCGTGCAGAATGGGATGGAAAAATGGTTTTTAATATATTCATAGGTATCGCGATTTTATCATATTTTACCCCCTGTTGCCCATTTGAAATTCATGATGTAATTCGAGGCATGAAATCAAAGCTATCTGCCATTGATGAATTATTTATGAGGATGAGAGCAGGTACCAATACAGTTCCAGCGAGAGCAGAAGAATGCGCGAAGATTTTTTTACATTCCGAGAAAAAGAAAACCACTCTTGCGAGTGGTTTTCTTTTTGGCTTTGAGGCCAGCTCGGACTATCGTCGCTTAGCTGTCTTCTTTGCCGCCTTCTTTGCAACCTTCTTTACTGCCTTCTTCGCAACCTTCTTTACTGCCTTCTTAGCTGCCTTCTTTGCTTTTTTTGCTGCCATGTTAGTGGGTGAAAGGAACAATTATTTGTAAGTGTTCAACATGCCGACTCGCATATGAACCATGCAGTAATTATCTTTCACATTTCACTTACTCGCAATATTTTTTTGTAAAAAAATGTGGATAACTTTTTTATTTTGTAAATTTTATTTTTATTTTTTTTTAAAAAAACTTTTTTTGTAAAATATTTTTTAACAGATGCACATAACATTTTTATTTTTTGTTTTCTTAAAACTCATCAAGTGAAGCGATCAATAAAAAAAAATTAAAAGCCGGCACCTCAAAACGAAGTGCCGACTCATGCATGACTGATTCTTTCGAACGACATGCGATGCATTAAGGTACGCTCACCCTAAGGCCGGTATATGCGAGCCCGAGGAACCCCCTGCTCTCAACAAGCTGTGATGCGCCAGCGGAAGGAAGACTATCGCTGACCCATTCATCTCCATAGTGAATGAGCCACATTCTGGACTTCACTTCAGAAGGAAGCGCGGAAAGCTCATCGAACGATGCATGCACCGGGCTTTTGCCTGAAGCGACATCATGGAAGAGCACCGACGCTTTGCCAGCGTACCGATCAACAAGTTCGGGATCAGAGCGGGTATCGCCGGAGATCCAAATCTTATCGTCAATCAGCAGACCGGTTGCCCACGCTGAGTCTTCCCAGCCATGCGAGTACGCAGGAGTATGTGCAACTCTGAAGGATTCGATTTTCAAATCCCCAAAACGAAACACTTGCGTTCTTGCATCCGGCACGGAATCTGGAACAATGATGTCATACCAGAGATCGTGCGCTGCTTGCCTTGGATCTTTTTTGTCATGCGTTCCCAAGTCCCCTCTCAGAGACGTGTCCCAGAGCAGTGCGAGCCACTCGGGATCTCCAAGAAGCGAAAGCTTCCGCTTTGGTTTTGTGCCCGGGAAATACCGAGCATGGACCGCCAGCTTTGGAAAACCAGCGATGTGATCTGCATGCGAATGCGTCAGATACACGCAGTTCACGTCGCTTGGATCAACTCCGAATTTTTCCAATGACAGCGGGATCGAAGGCCCGCAGTCGATAAGCAAATGAGTCTCACCCTTAACAACGAAGTAGCTGGTATTGCCGTGACCGCTTGAGACCATGGAACCAGTTCCCAAGCAGTGAATTTCGAGACCGCCTGAATTTGTCAGGCGGATGCGCTCCGATGCGGAAACGCTGAAAGGCCTCAGGCCTTCCGGAAAGTAGGTTTTCATAGAACATGTAGGTTGGGTTTCTGAATGACTGAATTCTGAATGCTTGCTATCTGAGCACAACACTACTCTTTCTATGGCAATGTACAAGATATTCTGTCCAACTTTTCGACATAAAATATTGAATTCTCTGACCTAAGGCGTACAATAACGGCATGACAGACGTAACCGAACTGCTGCAAAAAAGCGGAATGTCGGAGAAGGAATCGAAGGTATATCTCGCTTGCCTGGAATTGGGCGAAGCTACGGTGAAGGAAATCTCGAAGAAATCGGGCGTGGTGCGGACGTCCTTGTACTATATGATCGACCGACTGGCGAGAGAAGGGTTCATTACTGAGACCAAGCGAGGCAAGAAGTCTCATTTTATTGCCTGCAGCCCAACGAGCTTGGCACTGAAACTTCGGAACAGGCTGCGAGAGTTCGAATCTCATCTTGGAGAGCTCGAGGCCATGAAGGGCAGCCTGTTCAAGAAACCGAGAATGTATTTTCTGCATGGCCAAGACGGGTTCAAGGAAGCATGGAACATCATCTTCAAATCTGATCCGAGAGAATACTCAATAATCACCGAAGGGCTGAACTTCCTCGATTACGTAAAGACAAAATACATCGTCTC
>DASWWM010000024.1:0-20985 GCA_036405975.1 Minisyncoccota bacterium
TTCATGCCGAGAGCGTCATTGCCCTTGTAGAGTCCGCAGTTTGAACATGCGACATGCTTTAGCTTAGGCTGACCACAGCTTGCGCAGAGGATAGAGCCAACGCCCGTAAGAGCGTGGTGGCTTCGCCTGTTCCGAGTATGACCTCGGGTATGTCGCATGTGATTTACCATAGGGCATTAGTATACCTGCTTTTTAAAAAATGGCAAATGAAAGAGGGTGCCCCGCGCGATTGCGGGACACCCTGGGGTTTTTGGAGGCGGGTCAGCCTTTAAGCCGCAATCCGGTCAGTGGACTGACGCGACGATTTGGCCTTCGGGCCGCGACGGAGCCAGTTCGGATCAGTTTTCATGAGACCGGACTTGCTGATGCCGCTGCCCTTGCGTGAGCGAGGCTGACTTGGTTTCTTCGGTTTTGCCATACTGACGATACCTCCTTATTTTATTTTCCTTGTGCAGATACCCCGGCCCGGAAAGTGACTTTCCGCGGTCGAGGATAAAATCAATATATGACAACTAAATGGAGTTGTCAACTAACCTGACGGAAGCCGAACAGTACGTTCCCCGATGCTCCCCGCTCAGTCCCAGCTTGCGAATTAGCGACCGATGTTTTGCCGTCCCGTACCCTTTATGCACATCGAAACCGTAGGCTGAAAATTCTGTTTTTTTTGAAAGTTTCTTCATATACACATCCCTGGTCACCTTTGCAAAGATAGATGCAAAAGAAATCACGAGCTCCTTTTCATCGCCTTTTATAATAGTCATCTGATTCGCAAACCGCACCGGCGCCTTTAAGCTGCCATCAAGAAGGAGCAGGCACTCGCCTTCCGTCACCCCAAGCTTTTTGCATGCATCCGCAAGCAATTTCTCGATCGATGATTTTATGCAAAAACTAATTCCTTTTTCATCTATGTCTTTAGCAGACTTTGAGGCATAGGCGAAATATGCACAGCCACGGGAATCCCGGTCAGAGTGAATTTTTGAGAAGAACTTGAACCATCCTTCACGCACGGATGATTTAATCTTCTTGGAATCTTTGCCAACAATATATGCAAGGCCAGCGGATTTCATTTCACCCGCATGCTCTTTCAGCAATCCCTTATATGAATGCGCGATGCTTTTCTCAAAAGGAATCGCGCAAAGCGCCACTCCGACCGGACCGGCCAAAGGACCCCTCCCCACCTCGTCGATGCCGATAAGCCATTTCACGCCTTTTTCGACTTTCATTTTTTCTCCCAGCACCCCCTGTTTTTTCATGTACAAATCATTGTACAACACCTGGGGATTCGTGGCGTTTTGTGATTCTTCGTTTCGAATTTATACTGTAAAAACCTATGGCCAAGGCATCGACCAAAGACCCAGCAAAGACAGCAGCAGATGCAGGTCAGTCCGAGCACCGAGACCCCAAAGAATCGCGACGGTTCGTACACCTCCACACTCACACCCACTACTCTCTCCTCCAGGCACTTTCCAAAGTTCCGGAGCTCGTAAAGAAAGCCAAGGCGAATGGTATGGACGCGCTCGCCATCACCGATAACGGAAATATGTATGCGACGATCGAATTCGTCAAAGAAGTTGCTGGCACTGGCATCAAGCCAATCATCGGCGTCGACTTCTTCACAGCCATCAGAACGCGACATGACAAGGAGCCGCGCATCGACAATAAGACAAAGAAACTTCTCCTTATCGCAAAGGACAGCGTCGGATACGACAGTCTTGTAAAGCTCGTGACGCGATCGAACTTCGAGGGCTTCTACTACCGACCGCGAATCGACCGAGAACTCATCGAGGCGCACAAGGAGGGTCTCATCGCCATTCTTCCTTCCTTCGGAGGAGAGGCTGCGGCGCATGCACGGACAGGAAACCTCGAAGAAGCAAAGAAAGTGGTCGAATATTATAAGTCAGTATATGGCTCATCGCTTGACCCGAAGGAAAGCAACCTCTTCATTGAGATTTCGATGCATGACGATGTCGAGGATCACAAAGTAACGATGGACCGAATGATCCAGGTCGCAGAGGAGTGCCAGGTTCCGATCGTTGCCGGCCATAACATTTTCTATACGAACCCGGACGACAAGAAGGCGCGAACAACCCTTCTATCTGTACAGAAGAGCTTCTCAAGCGGACCAGTCGAAGACACTGAGGGCGACTTCTCATTCCAAAGCAAGGAAGACATGATCCGGCTCTTCAGGGACCTGCCTCACGCTATCGACAATACTGCCATCATCGCAGACCGATGCACGCTTGAGATTCCGTTGGGCAAATGGGTATTCCCGAAGATCGAAGTTGATGACAAGTTCAAAGATGCAGAGAAGCCATACGATGAGCAGCTGCGCGAGATCGTATACAAAGGCTTCGAGGCAAAGAATGTCGAGAAAACTCCCGAAACTCTCAAGCGGGTCGAGTACGAGCTTGAGGTAATCCGAAACAAAGGATATGCGCCGTACTTCCTCGTGGTAGCGGACCTTCTTCGATATGCGAAAGAAAATGGAATCCTCTCAAACATCCGAGGATCGGTATCAGGATCAATGGTGACGTACCTTTCCGGAATCACCAAAATCGATCCGCTTGAATACGAGATTCCGTTTGAACGATTCCTGAACCCTGACCGACCGTCGGCTCCCGATATCGATATGGACTTCGCCGATAACCGGCGAGACGAAATGGTGGAGTACACCAGGAACAAGTACGGCCGAGACCGTGTGGCCCAGATCGGAACGTTCGGAACCATGGCCGCACGAGGATCAGTACGAGACGTTACGCGAGCACTCGGCCTTCCTCTCGCACTCGGCGATCAGATTGCCAAGATGATTCCTATGGGTAAGCAGGGATTCCCGATGACCATCGACCTTGCGCTCCAGACCGTCCCTGAACTCAAGGAGCTCTACAACGAGACTCCCGATGTCCAGAAAGTGATCGACATGGCAAAGAAGATCGAAGGCTGCGCAAGACACATCTCGATTCATGCCGCCGGCGTGGTAGTTTCCCCTACCGAAATCACCGACTATACGCCCCTTCAGTATGACCCGAAGGGCGAAATGAAAATCATCACGCAGTACGACATGTACTCGATTGAGGATGCGGGCCTTTTGAAATTCGACTTCCTCGGACTGAAGAACCTTTCCATAATCGCCGACGCTGTCGAAATTGCCGAAGCCCGAAACAAGGACAAGGGCCTGAAGATCGACATCGACACCATTCCGCTCGATGATACAAAGACATATGAAATGCTCCAGCGAGGAGAAACCGAAGACTTATTCCAGCTGAACGGTGACGGAATGACCCGCTTCCTCAAGGAGCTCAAGCCGAACTCCATCCACGACATCAACGCCATGGTGGCGCTCTACCGACCAGGACCGCTCCAGTTCATTCCTGACTACATTGCCCGAAAGCATGATCCGACAAACATTCCGGACATGGACCCTGCCGTATACGAAATCCTCAAGAAGACATTCGGCGTGCTCGTATACCAGGACGACCTCCTCATGATGGCCCATCTTCTTGCCGGCTATAGCTGGGGAGAGGTAGACAAGTTCCGAAAGGCCGTTGGAAAGAAGATCCCGGAAGAAATGCTTCTCCAGAAAGAGAAGTTCATCAAGGGTTGCATGTCGCATAGCGGATGGACGAAGGAACGTGCCCAAGACGTATGGGTCAAGATCGAGCCGTTCGCATCATACGGTTTCAACAAAGCGCATTCGGTGTCATACGGACGAGTGGCGTACATCACCGCATACCTGAAAGCCAATTACCCTGCCGAATACATGAGCTCGGTACTGACGCATGAATCCGGCGACGTTGAAAAAGTTTCTGTATCCGTACAGGAATGTAAGCGAATGGGCATCAAGGTACTTGCTCCGGACGTCAACGAAAGCTTCGGCAACTTCACAGTAGTTGCCGACAAGCTTATCCGATTCGGGCTTTACAGCATCAAGAACTCCGGAGAAGGAATCGCCGACGCCATCATCAATGAGCGAAAGCGTGGCGGACCATACAAGCACCTCGAAGACTTCCTCAACCGAGTAAAGGACCGAAACCTCAACAAAAAGTCCATGGAATCCCTCATTAAGGCAGGAGCTTTTGATGAGTTTGGCGATCGAGGCATTCTCTTGGCAAACCTCCCGGACCTTCTTGAATACAATAAAGAGCAGGCGCGCATGCCTGACAATCAGGACTCCCTTTTCAGCATGTTCGATATGGGCGGCAGCGAACCCGTACAGCACCTCAAGCTTCAGGATGCCGACAAGGCTGATCCGACTGAAAAGCTTCTTTGGGAAAAAGAGCTCCTCGGCTTGTATATCTCAGGACATCCGCTCGATAAGTACCGAGAGGCTATGGAAAAGCGCGAACACTCTGTTGCACGAGTGAAGAGCATCATCATGGCTGATGCAGAAGAGTTCGAAATGCAGCAGCTACGAAATGCTGAGAAAGAAGCCCTTCGACAGGCGCAGGCGGAGCAGTTCAGGAGAGAACGAGGCATTCCAGAGAAAGTTCTCACCGATGAAGAGAAGCTCAAGGCCGAGGAAGAAGCTGCAAAGAAAAAGAAAGCGGCCATGGGCCGAATGAGCAAAGAGGATTTCAGAAAGATGCGTGAAGCAAGCCAGCCGAAGGAACGACTTCTAGGCATCGTCGGAATCATCGAGGCAGTTAAGGAGATCCCGACGAAGAAAGACCCTGCGATCAAAATGATGTTCCTCAATGTCGCAGACTTCACTGGCTCGATTGAAGTCGTCGTATTCCCCAAAGCCTACGAGCTCCATAAGGACAAGCTCAAGCCGGACGCCTGCGTCGTCATCAAGGGCAAGACGTCCAGTCGAAACGGGACGCCGAGCCTTATGCTCGAGACTGTAAACGTATTGAAATAGAAGAATAGAGTAGCCCCGCATGCATATAATGCATGCGGGGCCTTTTCGAATCATGAAGCGGATACGATGCCATATCTTACGCCGATATCAGTCGGAATAAGATCAGGCTGTCCAGGTCAAGGGATCCTTCCTGATAGCAGCCAATTTCGCGCTGCCGGCCATTGCATATCAGCACAAAGCGGCAAGGGGGACCCTCGCCATCAGACATTGGCTTCATGGCAAAATGAAAGAACTCCATCTGGTCATAATCAATATCGTGCAAACTTGCCAGACAAAAGGGATCCTCCGGCTCACACAGGCTGATGGATTCCCCATCGATCAGCCTGAATGCGCTCCATTTCATGCAGAAATCCTCAGTAAGGACCCCTGCGAGGCTAGGCATGCTGCTGAATCCGAGATCCCGCAGCGACAGAGTCACGAGACTCGACATCGCTCGCTCCCTCATCGCAAGGACACCATCCTGCAAAACGACTTTCTTGGCCCAGTCACTCAGCACGAGATCAGGGTCAGCGTTTCGCTTGATCCACTGACTGGGGTCAGTCCCTCCCGTCTCAACCTGGCGCCAACGCTCGGTATGTGCCGTGAGGCGAATCTTCTGATAGGAGGGAAGGACCTTGAGCCCCATCCTTTGGATAGCCTCCCGGGTCGCAATTGCGGCGGACTTAGGAGACGATATCGCCCATTGAAGGACGTTCGATGGCACATGCTCGAATGTGCGGCCATGCTCAGTGAGAAGGCCGAGCATTTTCAGTATCTGAGATGCATTTTTCATAATGACAGGTATGTTTTTGCAACGTTGTCGTGTGACTGCCGCTGAGTTTTTATGCGCATAAATAGATGCGCATTTTTCTCTGGTTCCGGAAATCTTTCACCCTTCGCCGCAGCACAGAACCTCCTTCCGAAAAAGAGGCTTTGTGCTGCGGCGAATCCTACATTTATTCAAAGTTCGATCTGTCGCATATAATGCAATTATTCAATAGAAATGTCAATTAAACCAAGGCAGACGAGGTCGAGCCTGTCAGAATGCCAAAAGAGCCTCTTCAACCATGCAAAACGGCCTTTTTTCTGCTATCATGAACGCCATGAAAAACGATAACCAATCACTAGAACATATCAGACATTCGCTCGCCCACCTGCTTGCGACCGCCACCCTCGAGGTGTTCCCTGATACGCTTCTTACGATTGGTCCGGCAGTGGAAGACGGCTTCTACTACGATATGGACTTCCAGGCCCCTCTCACCGAGAAGGATCTCGCTACGATCGAGTCCAAGATGAAAGACACCCTGAAGGCATGGTCAAATCTTCCTGAAGGCGAGCGAGGGTTCCGACACAAGGAAGTTTCGCTCGAAGAAGCTCGGGCTCTCTTCGCAAACAATCCCTATAAGCTCGAGCTCATCGAAGAAATCGCAAAGAAGGGCGAAGCTATCACTCTTTACACATGCGGACATACGCACGCCACTTCGAAGCAGCCTGCGAACCCCGCACGACATATTCCTGAATTCACCGACCTCTGCCGAGGCGGACATGTTGAAGATTTCTCAACGATTGATCCGGGCTCATTCAAGCTGACTCGAATTGCGGGAGCATACTGGAGAGGCGATGAAAAGAACAAGATGCTTACGCGAGTATACGGACTCGCATTCGCTACGAAGAACGAGCTCGTCGCTCACATAACTCAGCAGGAAGAAGCGAAGAAACGAGACCACCGAAAACTTGGAAAGGAGCTCAAGCTTTTCACTATCTCTGACCTCGTAGGCTCAGGTCTTCCCCTCTTTCAGCCCAAAGGAATGATCCTCCGAAAGACACTTGAAGATTATCTTTGGGAACTCCACAAGGACCTTGGTTACGATCGGGTATGGACTCCTCACCTTGCAAAGGCGGACCTTTATATGACATCAGGCCATGGCATGCATTACCTCGCCGACATGTTCTCCGTGCACGGAGGAACAAGCAAGGAAGACTTCTACGTTAAGCCAATGAACTGCCCTCACCATATGCAGCTCTTTGCTGACAACCAGTTCTCATACCGAGACATGCCTGTTCGATACTTCGAGCCAGCAACCGTATACCGAGATGAAAAGACAGGACAGCTTGGCGGACTCACGCGAGTTCGAGCGATCACGCAGGACGACGGACACCTTTTCGTCCGGGTATCTCAGCTTCATGCTGAAGTGGCGGCAATCGCTGGTATCATCAAGAAGTTCTATACGACTATGGGCATGATGGACGGATACAAAGTCCGACTTTCAGTTCGAGACGGCAGCGACAACTGGCTTGGCTCAGACGAAGTTTGGAAGACAGCCGAAGATGCGCTCAAAGCAGTCTGCGAAGCCGAGCAGCTTCCGTACTTCGTGGGCGAAGGCGAGGCAGCGTTTTACGGACCAAAGCTCGACTTCATGTTCAAAGATGCCATCGGACGAGAATGGCAGCTTGCTACTATCCAGTGCGACTTCAACCAGCCTGAACGATTCGACCTTTCATTTATCAATGAGAAAGGCGAGAAAGAGCGACCAGTCGTGATCCACCGAGCAATCTCAGGCTCGCTTGAGCGATTCCTCGGCGTCATGATCGAGCATGTCGCCGGCGCCTTCCCTCTCTGGATGTCACCTGTCCAGGTCAAAGTCGTGCCGATCGGCGAACGACAGTCAGAGTATGCAAATGAAGTCCACAAGGCGCTCAAGGCCGCAGGCATCCGAGTCCAGACAGATGACTCAAATGACAGCCTCGGCAAAAAGATTCGAAATGCAAAGACTGAAAAGATCCCGTACGCCCTCGTACTCGGCGATAAGGAAGTGGAATCAAAGACCGTCACGATCGAAAGCCGAAATGGCAATGAAGGAGCTGTTTCTGTCGATGCACTTATCGAGCGGCTCTCAATAGAAATCAAGAACCGAACGCTTTAGAAGCGAACCTGTCGGGATCAACCAAAACTCATGACCGACAAAGAAGTACAGATCGAACCGTCATGGAAAAAAGCCCTTGAGGAAGAATTCTCCAAGGACTATTTCAAGCAGCTTACAGAATTCGTCCGGACCGAATATCTCAGCGGCAAGATCTTCCCTGCTCCGAAGAATGTATTCAAAGCATTCGAAGCCTGCCCATTCGACCAAGTCAAAGTCGTCATCCTTGGACAGGACCCGTACCACGGCATCGGCCAGGCAAATGGCTTGAGCTTTGCCGTTCCCGAGTCAGTTCCCTTGCCGCCCTCTCTTCAGAATATCTTTAAGGAAATCGAGGCAGAGCTCGGATTCAAGCCGATTCAGAGCGGTGACCTGACGCGTTGGGCAAAGCAAGGGGTATTACTCCTCAATGCGACGCTTACGGTCAGAGCCAGCACGCCCGGCTCCCACCAGAAGCGTGGCTGGGAAGAATTCACCGACGCCGCCATCAAAGCCCTGTCGGACCAAAAGGACGGCATCGTCTTCATGCTCTGGGGCAACTATGCCCGAAACAAAGGCGCACATATTGACCGCTCAAAGCACCTAGTGCTTGAGTCTGCACACCCATCCCCTTTCTCCGCTTACAATGGGTTCTTTGGTAACAAACATTTCAGCAAGGCGAATGAGTATCTCAAAGAACACGGCCAGTCAGAAATAGACTGGCAGTAAGCGCGAGGATATGCGCCATTGGCCACTGCTACAACAGCAGCCCTGTCTCGCGGATACCAACATCCAGCCAATACAAAAACCGCCTTCCCGATATGGGTAAGGCGGCTTTCGTCGCGATTGGATTCGTCCGAGAGCGGACAGTATCCTTACTTAATGAGACCCTTCTTCTGCATATTGGCGAGCTTGAAAGCTTCTGCCTTTGAGACCGCAGTGCTCATTGCTGAGCTTACAGCTGCTCCTGCAGTGGCTGCAAGCGCTGCACCTGTCTTCGTCTTTCGAGCGATGACATATGCTGCGAATGCTGACCAAAGGACGAGTCCTGCTGTGAAGAGCGTCATCTTGAGTCCGAATCCGATACCCGTCGCAGGGACCTGGTTAAGGAATACTCCTGAAACCGGCGTACCGAGGTTCTGGTCTCGGATAACTGTAACCCCAGCGTATCCGTTGATGTTAGTCGCACAAGTTCCAGTTACAGACTGTCCGTTTACGTATGCCGTGAACGAAGCCGTCTTGTATCCAGGAGTCTGGTATGACCGAGTGATAGTCTGTGAGTTTCCGTAGAGACCGTCAGTTCCATTCCATGAGAATGAAGTAGCACCGTATACTGAACCGTTTACATATGCTGTCCAAGTTACAGGCTGGTTGATCGCTGCATTTGCAGGAGTCGCTACACAGTATGCATTTCCGACTACAGGAGGGTTGTATGTTTCCTGGATAGTTACGCTGCATGTTCGAGTGACTGACTGCGAACCAGATGTGATTACTACAGACACTGACTTAGTTCCGGCATAAGAGAATCGACCAGAGAATGACTGGCTTGAGGCATTGATGCCGTCAGGACCAGACCACTGGTATGAATAGCTTCCGTTTCCTCCTGTCGCGCTCGCTGAGAACGATACAGTCTGGTTAACGTATGCGATAGATGGTGAAATTACACAATTACCGTCAAGATTCTGCTGCGTATTCGTATTGCTTCCGCCTCCTCCGAGAATTACGACATTGATATCGTTATTGTTCGTTGGGTTGAATGTATTCGAGATTACGTTCGTGTTATTGTTCGTATTCTTGTTTTCGTTCTTGTTAGAAGAGTATACGTACGTGAGCTGACCCGCTGTAGATCCGCCTCCACCCGTTGGAGTGTTGTAGACATATCGCTGCGCAGGCGCAGGAATGTATGAGCTTCCTCCTCCATAATACGAGCTCGGAGAATAGCTGTATACTGGATTGCTGTATTCAGTATACATTGAGTAGCCCGGTGACGAGTAGCTGTATGTAGGATTGCTGTATTCAGTATACATCGAATAGCCTCCTGTGTTCACTCCATCGATACCGTTGCTGCTTTTCTTGGCAAGCGTGATGCTCGGAACTGAAGTTAGAATAATGGCCGAGATGATCGCGATTGCACCTGCCTTATTTGCAAGGTTTTTAATAAAATTTTTCATAGATATATTATATATCATATATTAAATTCAGTCAAGTACTCCGATATAAAAAACGCCGGACTCACTGAAGAGACTCGGCGTTGTCGGGCTATAGCCCCGCCCTTCTCACGAAGGGGCTTTTTATGCTTCATACCGGGGTTTGGCCGGCGCCTGATCTGGAGGGAGCTGGTCCATCTCCTGATCAGGCTGAGCTGGTCTGCCCGTAGGCACCGCTTGCTGGCCTTGAGCCCCATCCTTATGATAGAGGGAATCAAGGTCAATCTTGCTGGGACCAGTAGGAACCGAAGCCCCTGCAGGCACCAACCGCTCTCCATTCACGCCGATATAAACCGGGGCGGAATTATCGAAGCGGTCAGGGCCCGTGCTCGACGGTTGACCGTGCTTGGCCTGAAATTCAGCCAATTCGGCATCATTCAGGCGAAGCACGCGGCCATCAGGAAGAGTGATGACATGGGTCCGCGTAGCGTAACCATGGAATTTTCTCTGCGCCTGAGGACCCTGTGCACCCATCCGGGGATCAGGACGAGCATGACCGGTAAAGCCAGCAGAAGGGCCACCAAAGGCCGGTCCAGCCATCGACATTTGCTGACGAGGCGGAACCGAGACACAATTGGAGAGCAAGAAGGCAGTGACAAGGAACAAAGCGATTTGAATCGTTTTCATTGGGGTATGGTCTGGATTTGAGTTTGGCTGAGTGACGGCTAGGTTGTCTATATACCTATCGTGATGTATATATAATATCATTATTATTTTTATTGTCAAGTACAATAGTTGACAATAATAACTATTAGTTATATTATATATATGTATTTTACAGGGCAGAAAGGGCTTAAAACAAGGCGACGGGAGCCCAGATGAGCCCTCCCTGCCCTATGAAATACACAACCTTGCTCATTACATTCTGCTTGATTGCAGCAATGCAATCCCAGGCTCAATATCAAAACAACCTGATGCTCAGCATCAATGCCAGCACTCAGAGTGCGACTCTGTATCGTGGCCAAACGCCTATTCAGGGACTGGAAGCAATTCCGGTAGCGACAGGACGCATTGGTCACGAGACGCCGAACGGGACCTGGAAAATCATCCAGACACCCAAGACCGCTGACCGTTCAAATAAGTACGGGGTTAACATGCCCTACTGCATGAGAACTAATGCGACCGGCGGTGGGATTTGCGCCCACGAAGGACCAGTATTCTTCAATGCAAGCTCTCACGGATGCATCCGCATTCACGAGGATTATGCAAAGAAGGTCTTTGACACGATCAAGCTCGAATGGAAATCGACAACGATTACCGTTCAGGGATCAGTGAAGGAATACATCAAACTCAAGCTCGGAAACTTACTCGATTTCGACAAGAACGGGTATCCAACCGGGTTCAAGAGAGAGAATGGCCGCCTCCCGGACGAATTTCTCAAAGCTGTCAAAGACGGGCGCGTAACAACATTCGTCGAAGACAAAAACGAGCAGATGACGATGGATCCCACCCAATGGTACTTCTCTTTGGAATACTGGCCTGACCGCCGGGCCAAAGGAGTCTCCATGGACGAATTCAATGACAGATTCAGTCAGTGGATCGTGCTCAGCGAGGAACAGATTGAAAAACTTCACCGTCGGCACCAAAGATATTGAACCTGTCAATGCGAACCTGATCGATTCGCATTGAAGCAAAAGATCACCGGAGCGTCACAGAAATGTGACGCTCTTTTTTATTCTTTAAATAAAAAACCACCTTGCCGTAAAGCAAAGGTGGTTGAAGCGAAATTGCTATTTCGCCAAAGACACTAGGGGCCGAAGATTCCGCCTTGCTGCCATCCGTCGCGAACGCCGGGATAGTAGCGATACCGCAGCTGGCCTCGAGGATTGGACTGGACCGATCCATCAGGACCGTTGCCTACCTCGTAGTAATTCCCCGACCTTGAGTAGCGGCCGTAAAATGGATCACCATTCATGTCGTGACCTGCAATTTGAAATGGAGGACCGTAATCCCCTGGCGGATATAAGAAGCCTTCGTTTCCATAACCCTGAGAATAACAGCCCGGTTGTTGATACATGACAGGCTGGCCGCCGACCACGCATGGAGCAGGACTGCCGGGAAAGGCAGGAAAGCCGTTCACGGCACATGACGCACCGATTCCAAAAGGATAGTGTGTGTATCCATCCGCTGTTGTGCAGGACGACAGGGCTGAAACAAGAAGCAGCACGAATGCTACTCCGACAAGACGAATATTGAACTGTTTTTTCATGATCTGATTGAATACTGAGTTTCTGGATTCTGGGTTGAATTGTAAGGGTGAAATGGCCGATGTGACGATTTCGATTTCCTTAATCTGCCACAATAATGCATTGAATATACAAATATGTCAAATATAAAGCCCTGCATCGGCGCAGGGCTTTTCTTTCTTAGGAAGCAGTGTCTACTGCGCACACATCCATCGTCGCATTATCGCACGCCTACATAGTCGGCCTCGACGACATATCGGTCGCTCTTTGAGCCGAAGCTGTCGCACGTTGAGATTGTGAGCATGTTTGTAGCCGTATCAAACTTCACCATTGTCTCGTCTTTGTCCACCTTGGCTATCGTTCGAACCTTGTACACGAACGTTGTCGAACCTGACTGAAGGAGAATCTCATCCCCTTTCTTGGCATTCTTCAGCTCATTGAAAACTCGGTATGCCTGGTTGTTCACGACCCGATGGCCCGTACTATGTCCGAAGATGAACATATTTCCATTGCCGATAGTTCCAGATCCCGGATATCGAACCGCGCCCTTTGTGAGTTCATTATCCAAATGACTGATGCTTGTCGATGTCGGATTTCTAACAACCGTGCTGATGCCAAGTGACGGGATAGAGAGCTTATCTGGGACGATAAGTTGATTGTTGCCAGCGCCTGGGAGAGGATTCGATGATGCCGATGATTCAGAAGGCTGACCTACCTGCCCTGTTCCGGGCTGCGCAAGAGCAGGATGCTGAGTCGCATTTCCCTGCCCCGTCATGCCCAAAGAAGTGGATCCTGCGCCAAGGAAACCGAGAGCCGCCTGTTCGGCTGATTCTATGATGCTGCCCGAGTCACTGCTTTCCTTGAGCTCGCTCGGAAGGAGACCGAGGGCAGCAAGGAGTCCGGCAGTACCGATGAATACAACGGCAAAGAACCCGATGAATCGGGCTTCATTTCGCGAAAAAAGGCTTTTTGCCAGGTTTTCCAGCCATCGTTCGAGCTTTTCCATGCCATAAGTATAACAGACTGGCCATAGATTGACAATCTAATCTAATATGATATAATATATCCACTATGAAAAACGTCATCAGAGTCATCATCATTATCGCGATTCTGCTCATTCTGGTATTTCTCAGCGTGGGCATCGTGCGAATAGTGCCTCGGGTTCTCTCTTCCCTTGCATCGGCAACCGTATCAATCGGATCGATCTTCAGCGGAGACAATGCAACGACAACTCCAAGCGGATCAGACCAGGGCACGACTATCGTTCCAAACGGAAACGGCTTCGTGATCGTAGGATCGACGTCAACGCCTTCGCGAAGCACGTCGACTCCGTCGATCATCGATATCCTCAAGGCAAAGCCAACGGACAGCGGCAAGAATTACATCCCTGCCCCAGGCAGCCCGGTTCGAAATCCGAATACGGGAACGGTCACTCGACCTTCGACAGGCACAGCCTCGTCACAGTCATGCGTGAACGGACGAACGTCTGACCTTGCAATCTCAATCATCTCAAAGGGAGTGATCAACAAGACGACAGGGCAGTTCGTCGAGACGAATACATTCACTACGGGTGACACCGTATCTGTCCGATTCAGGGCTGATAACCGAGGAACATGTGCCACTGGCCCGTGGAACCTCAAAGTTCAGATGCCTTCGCAGAATGCGGCTGACCAGGTTCGTGATGTCACAAACATCGGTGCCCTTCCGGCAGGCTCATCAGTCACCGGACAGGCAAACTTCGACAATCCACGAATCGACAATGCAGTCATTGCCCTTTCGGCAACTGACCTCAGCGGACGAGACACCGACCTTGGAAACAACACCGCCTCACAGGCCCTTACAGTTGTGAACGCCGGACCTGGCACAAACCCAGGAACAGTTCCAGTGTCAGGCGACGGGCGGGCAGACCTCGCAGTTCGAATCCTTCAGGTAGGCACTCTCGATGCATATAACCGATTCATCCCCCGAGGCTATGGCCAGGGAACGTATCGTGTCGGCGAGCGGGTCGCGGTCCAGTTCGAAGTCATCAACCAGGGACGAACGGCATCGGGCCCATGGACCTTCCGTGCGGACCTCGGCCAGGGCGGCCAGTATCAGAACCAGCAGTACGAAGCATCCATCGCCACAGGCGCCAAGACTACGTACACTATCGGATACGATGCGACTGCCACAGGCATGAACACCATCACGGTATACATCGACAGCCTCAGCCAGGTAAACGAATACAACGAGTCGAACAATACGGCTTCGGTAGGAATCAACGTTTCCTACTAACAGGCAGCTCTCTCGAGCTTTGAAAGTGCCCATCGGGATCAAACCTGATGGGTATTTTCTTTTTTGTATTTATATGTTATAATTTTTTCGGAAATGGCTTCGACGTTTCCTGCATGGCGCACCCCCTACTGGCGCCTATGCGGGCGTCGGAGCGGCACACGGCGTGCTTGCGCCATGCACTCTTTCAAAATCGCTCGGCGATGCTCGAAGAAAAGACAGAAAGGCATACAATGCAAACCAATACGGACCGGAAATCAGGCACAGGGGCGCTTCAAGAAAAAACATCCCGACCACCAGTCGGACGCGATACGGCAGAAGCAAAAGCTTGGGGGAAACTTTCTTCCGAGTTCAGCTCACGCTGGCCCAGAAGACATGGGTTTCAGCGTCTCAGCCGGGATGCTGACTCCTATACGGGAGTGGTAAAAAAGTACAAGGAGAGCAGAATGCTGCTTTGGGCCGGGATCATCCTCGGCATCATCGCATTTTCCCTCATGATGTACTGCCTCCATACCGCCCCGGTCGACATGACAGCCATGGAAGCATTGATTCCAGGCTTTTGTGTCGCGTTTTTTTCGGCCCTTATCATTCTTGCAGCCAGCATCGGCACAATCAAGTACGGATGCGAAGATGGATTGGTCGAGATGGTTGCGGCATGGAACAAAGCTAAGGAGATTATCGTGAGGACGGAAACCTGGAAATACCTGGTTGACGAGATCCACATGCACTACCATGACCGCCAGAGGTGTTCCGAACTGAATGCCGAATGCGCGGAAATGTGGAGAGCTGAGATGTCGGGAATCTGTGCCCAAATTTATGTCTGCGAACAGAAGCAAGACATGCAAGGAAGGCTCAAGTTCCGCGGCAAGCTGGACTCCATGTTCAAGGCCGGGAGAAATCTCGGCTTCGTTGCCGACGGTGAAGGGTTCGAGACGTTCTTTAAGATGGCTACAGCCCAGTGACCGATTGAGAACGATGCGGTCAGCGCCGAAAGGAATAAATCCCTTTCGGCGCTTTTTTGCGTAAATCCTTCAAGATTTTGCCAAAAAATCGGACCTTCAGACGGCACGCACAATTATTGACTATGTAGTATTAAATGTTGTACGGTATATTTCAGAATACCTCCCTACCCGGATATTCAAGGCGCTGCAACAGGCATCCCTTGACCACGGGGTCTTGGAGAAACCGGTCCGTCCTGGACCTGCAACGCACATCGACAGGGTAACCCACAAAAAACGCACGGTGAAAAATCCAACAACCATGACT
Source organism: Minisyncoccota bacterium (assembly GCA_036405975.1). Lineage (GTDB taxonomy): Bacteria > Patescibacteriota > Minisyncoccia > Phycocordibacterales > CAIZLB01 > VEQN01. The sequence goes on from DASWWM010000024.1 coordinate 15,668, forward strand.
GCCGAATATCTCCTCGGAGAAAGATTCACTCCCAATGAAAAGCAAGGAAAGCCTCAGGAGAATGCAGAGGCTGCATTCGAAAAAAGCAGAAGACACTTCAAGTGCCGGCGCTCGGCCGCGATTGCAGCAGGTGCTGCAGTGCTTCTCACCTTGATCCTGGCGACTCATATGACAATGGGCAGTCGGGACAGACATGTGATGCAGGCGCTCGCCTTCGGCATTCTCATGGCGCTCGCATGTGTCGTATGGGATGTACGGGCGGCCCAGAAAAGCCAACCTTCGGCAGAAACGCTGAACTTGGCGATGACATGGGCAGGCACCCGCAAGGTGCTGCAGGACCTCACGGTCACGCAGCGCATCCAGGAGCACATGACACGACGCGAGAGAGGGACCGAAGACGAGCAAATCCGCAGAGGATTCAGCGATGCCTGGGAATTCTTCCGCGAGCGAATGGGTCTGTCCGAACAAAATTTGGACACTCAGGCTTACCAAAAGGCATCGAGCGACCTTTTGAAGGTGGTGGGAATCGCTCGAGATCATTTCAATATCGAGCTCGTCGTCTCATAAGGACAACCCGTGACATAGCGCCGCAGAGAGGAATCTCTGCGGCGCTTTTATATTGCCTATTTTTTATTTTTTTGCTGCAGCGCCGCTGCGATTGAATGCCCCATTCGCCCCCCCCTTTTTTTCCTTACTAGATATCAATGTTTGCCATTCGGGCATTCGTCTGGATGAATGTCTTTCGCGACGGAACGTCATTACCCATGAGCACCTCGATGATCTTGTCGGCCTCAGTCGCATCCTCGATGGATACCTGCTTCAAGACTCGCTTGCTGATATCCATGGTCGTCTCGCCGAGCTCCTCGGCGTTCATTTCTCCGAGACCCTTGTATCGCTGAATATGGATCTTTGCGGCCTTTGCAGGAGCAGCCTTGCCTTTGCCTTTCTTGGCACCCTCAGCTTCGTCTTCTTCCGGCTCTTCCGCTTCGACTTCCGCATCAGAGTCGCCTGACTCGTCGATTTCCTGGACGGCATTCATGTCCACGCCCTCCTTCTTGAGGAATCCGTTTTTTTCTTCGTCGTTATAGAAATAGTGTACTTCCTTGCCCTTCTTCACCTTGTAAAGCGGCGGCTGCGCGATGTATACGAAGCCTCCGTCGATGAGTGGTCGGAAGTATCGGTACATGAGCGTGAGGATAAGCGTTCGGATATGCGCACCGTCAACATCGGCATCGGTTGCGATGATGATCTTGTGGTATCGAAGCTTTGAGAGATCGAACGTATCGCCGATGGCAGTTCCAAGGGCAATAACCAAGTTTCGAATCTGCTCTGATGCGAGCATCTTGTCGAGTCGTGCTCGCTCGATATTGAGGATCTTTCCTCGTAGCGGAAGGACCGCCTGAGTTCGTCGGTCTCGGCCCATCTTTGCCGTACCTCCGGCTGAGTCTCCCTCCACAATGAAGAGTTCAGATTCCTCAGCCTTTCGAGTCTGGCAGTCGGCAAGCTTTCCAGGAAGGGTCATGCCTTCGAGCGCTCCCTTTCGAAGGACGGAGTCCTTGGCTGCCTTGGCTGCCTTTCGTGCTCGAAGCGCGAGAAGGCCTTTATTGATGATCGCCTTGGCATCGTCTGGATTCTCTTCCATGAACTCTGAGAATGCCTCTGCAAAGACAGATGCAGTTGAGCCCTGTGCCTCAGTCGAACCGAGCTTAGCCTTCGTCTGTCCTTCGAACTGGATTTCAGGAAGCTTTACTGAAACTACGGCAACAAGACCTTCGAGAACGTCATCTCCCGTAAGAGCATCGTCTGAATCCTTGATGATATTGTTCTTCTTGGCGTACTGGTTGATCGTTCGCGTAAGAGCCGTTCGGAACCCCTGAACGTGAGTTCCTCCTTCTGAGTTATAGGTGTTATTGGCGAAGGCGACGATCTTCGTATTCATTTCGTCGATATACTGAAGGGCAATCTCGACGTATACGCTTTTGTTTCGAGCCTGACCCTCTTCAGTGCTTCCTTTTTCGATAACGTATTCCTTATCTACATGGAAAATGCTCTTGTGAACAGCCTTCTGCGTTCGGTTATAGAATGCGACGAGAGACCGGAGCCCTCCTTCGAAGTAGAAGGTCATTGAAGGGACATCGAGTCCCGCTTCCTTGATGAAATAGATTTCGCTATCCTTTGGATCGAGAAGCTCGTCCATTTTCTTCTGGTCATAACCTCGAGCATCGACGACATTGATCTCAACGCCCTTAACGAGATACGCCTGCTGTCGGAGATGGTTTACGATCTTGTTCCAATCGAAGTTGATTCCTTCCTTGAAGATCTCGACGTCAGGCTTGAACATGACGATGGAACCATGGGTCTTCGTCGTGCCGATTTTCTTTGTAGGAGCCTTCGGCTTTCCAATGTTGTACTCCTGCATATGGAGCCCGCCGTCCTGATGAACGATAACCCGAGTGTGCACAGAAAGGGCATTTACTACTGACGCACCTACACCGTGAAGACCTCCGGATACCTTATAGGCATTGTTGTCGAACTTTCCTCCGGCGTGGAGTACGGTCATGATAGTTTCAAGAGCAGAAACTTTTGTCTTTGGATGGATTCCGACCGGGATACCGTTACCGTTATCGGCAACTCGGATATATCCGTCAGGAAGAAGAGCGACTTCGATATGAGAACATCGTCCGGCCATGGCCTCGTCTCGGGCATTATCGAAGATTTCCCAAATGAGGTGATGGAGACCTTCAGGACCCGTCGTACCGATGTACATACCCGGTCGCTTTCGAACCGGCTCAAGTCCTTCGAGGACCGTGATCGACGATGCATCGTACACGTCAGTATTCTTTGGTTTCTTTTCTTCTTTTGCCATAAATAAAATGCTCTTTTCTGCTAAATAATACCGTCAAATTATATCAAATTTAAGGGCAAAGAGCCGCCTTGACATGAACAGCCCACATTGTGTCCTATTGCAAAATAGGCTTATTTTGCAGGAGCAATGACGGCAACCACCTCTTCCATTTGGGCGCTCCGACTCCCTTTTACCAGAACAACGGTCCGCACAGGATTGGCGCCGGCAGCTTGGCCATTTTTCAAGACGGCCCGCTCTTCGAGGAACGTCGTGAGGATATCGAGGCATAGCTGCTTGGTCGAGAAATAATGCGCACGAGGAGCAGGCGCAGCCCAAAGCGGCTGGTTCGCTCCATGGACTTCGCCGGGCTCAATGCCGACAAGAAACACCTCCTTTACCTCAAGCTCTGATGCGGTCTCAAGGATTCTCGAATAGCCCTGGCTGAGGAATTCGCCCTGCTCTTTCAATGATCCGAGAACGAGCACGAGAGCGTCGTCCGGATACATGGACTTTGCAGCTTCAAGCGATGCGATGACGGAATCAGGATTCGCATTGTACGTGTCATCAATGACGATCAGACCTTCAGATACGGCGTGCACGTCGAATCTGCCTGACTCTATTTTCGTGGAAACGATCGCATCCGCAATGTCTTGAGCGGAGATGCTGTAGGAATGGCCGACGCTTGCGGCCAGAAGCGCGTCGGCCATGACATGAGGGGCATTGAAATACGGGTACGGTGCCGCTTCCAGCAAGTCTGCGACTTCGACAAGAAACGCCTCGTCCTGATCCACCTTGCAAAGCTCCATCTGTGGAGACGATGAGGCGACGGTCGCCGCGAACTGTTCAGACGCAGGAATGAATAGCTTCGCACCGACGGGAGACGAATCGCCCAACAGCCCCTTCTCACGGGCGATTGCCTCTTTCGATCCGAAGTATTCTATGTGTGCCGTTCCGATATTGGTGACGACGACAGCATCAGGCTGCATGATCTCTGAAAGAGGGGCCATTTCGCCTACATGGTTTATGCCGGCTTCGAAGACACCCATTTCAACTGAAGGATCCATGTGCAGGATCGAGAGCGGCAGACCGATATGGTTGTTGAGGTTTCCCCTCGTCGCGGCCGTCTTGTATTTTTTAGAAAGGACGGCCGCGACGAGATTCTTTGTCGTAGTCTTTCCATTGCTCCCTGTCACGCCGACAACCGGGATTCCAAGGATACTTCGGTATTGTTTTGCCAAGTCTTGCAAGGTTTCAAGGGCGGACGAAACTTCAATGACAAGCGCATCTGTCTCTGCCATTTTAGGGAACCGGGCAAAGAGCGCCGCGGCCTCCTGTTCGACAATGATAGCCGCGGCGCCTTTGCCTGCCGCAATGCCGGCATACTCATGTCCGTCGAATTTTTCCCCGCTTAGGGCAAAAAACAATGCTCCGGGCTCGATTGTTCGGGTATCAGTTGAAACAGAGGTCGCGAGCACCGGCTTGCAGCCATCATCTGTGCCTTTTCTTTTCCCACCCGACACAAAAGCTTCAGGAATCCTGAGCGTGATCCCCTTATACTCTATTTCGACTGATACTGAATCCCTTGCCTCGTTCATGGACTAGTTTATGAGAGTCGCCTCGATGCACATGAAAAGAGGAATCTCCTTTCGTGCGGCGTCCTCCGCCTTCGCCTTCGGCCCTGGCTGGCTCTTCTTGTGCGAAGACCATTCCTCGATCCGGGTAACTGCGAATCCGTGTTTTGTAAGCCATTTTACGAATACCTGAAGCGGCCGATGATACGAGATCGTGAACTGCTTCTTTCCTTCTCCCTGCTTCGTGCCGGGATTCATATCGATCTTGATCATCGCTTCATTGAGGTACTGGTACACGACTCGTCCCTGCTTGCCGACATTCGGGTCATGCTCCTTGCGAGCGACGTCATTATTGAAATGCCAATCAGATCCCTGAGGAACTCGGAATGACGGATGGTTGAGAACAAGCACAAGCTTGCCGCCCTTTGTAATTGCCCGTGCAGCCTCCTTAAACATTCCATCAAGCTCCTTGATGTTCTGGGCGGCGAGAACGCAGGTCGCCTTGTCGATGCTGCCGGCAGGAAGAAACGAAAGGTCATGGGCTGGCTTCACATAGAATGAGGCATTCTTGATTCCTTCTCCGGCAAATCTCCTCTGTGCCTTGCCCACAAGCTCCCCGGAGATGTCGGATGCAAATACTTTTGACGCATTTCGGGCAAATCGCTCAGTGAAGAATCCCTGGCCGCAGGCAATGTCGAGCATCGTATCGCTCTTCTTCGGATCGAGGATCCTGAGCAGGTTTGGAAGGATTACCGCCTTCTGATATGAGTCGTCCGAGTCGAGGTACTCGTCGTACCAGTCAGCTACTTTTCCCCAAGAGGTGTCATGTTTCATCGGCATACAGTACCACAAAATTCATGATTTCATAAGGGCACCCTTTTTTCCCAGCCCTGAACGAAAAG
>DASWWM010000025.1:0-17617 GCA_036405975.1 Minisyncoccota bacterium
TTTTCAGTCATTTTATATTTTCTTAATGTGCCGTCTGCTGCGATTCGAACATCTGCCTGTACTCGAATGAGTTCTTCAAAAGCTCCTCATGCGTTCCCTGAGCGAGCATTTCCCCTTCCATGACGACGATGATCGAGTCGTAATCGGTAATGAGATTTATCTTCTGCGTAATCGAGATGAGGGTCGTATCAGGATACATGCTCTTTACATTGCCGAGGATAAGGCTCTCCGTTGCCTGGTCTACTCGAGCGGTGAAGTCATCCAAGAGAAGCACCTTTGGATTTCGAGCGAGTGCGCGCGCAAGCATGATTCGCTGCTTCTGCCCTCCGGAAAGGCTTGTTCCCCGTTCGCTCACCAGCGTATCGAGACCCTTCGGAAGCTTCTTAACGAGATCTTCGAGCTCTGCGGCCTTGATGGCTTTGGCAAGAACCTCTTCGTTGACCTCGCCTGAAAGCGCGATATTTTCCCTGAATGTCGTATTGAACATGAGGCTGTCCTGGAATACCAGGCCGACATGCGAAAGGAAAGACTCCTTATTGTATTCATTGAGATTCTTCCCGTCGACAAACACCGAACCTTGGGTTGGATCGACAAGGCCCGTGAGAAGATAGAAGATTTGCGTCTTTCCACCCGCTGTCGGACCGACGATGGCAGTCTTCGTTCCTGCCCTGATGCTGAACGAAACGTCTTTGACTACGGTCTTTTCCGTTCCTGATTCGTCCTTGTATGCGAGGCTGACGTTCTTGAACTCAATATCGCCTTTCACTTCGTCAGTAACAGTGCCGGTTCCTTCCTCAATGGGTGCCATGAGGACTTCATTGATTCGCCCAAGAGAGATACCTCCTCTTGAGATGGACGTTCCGACAAAGGCAAGCACGAAAAGCGGCCAGACGAAGAGTGCCGAGTAGGACATGAAGGCACTGAACTCTCCGATCGTGAGGCCTCCACCGATAACCTGAAGGCCTCCGAACCAGATGATCAGCATCACTGAGATGTTCGAGAGCAGGGTTATGACAGGAATGAGCGCTGAGATGTATTTGATGATTGAGAATCCGACGTCCCTTGAAATGCCGTTCACGACGCTAAACTTTTTGTTTTCCGACCCTCCGGAACCGAGCACTCGAATGAGAGCCGAACCGACAATGGTCTCATTCACAAGAGAGTTGATGGATTCGAGATTCTGCTGCGCCTTATTGAAAAATGCGCCGAGCTTCGAGAAGACCAGAAACATGGTCAGCAGGAGAAGAGGAATGACGGCAAGCACGATGAGCCCGAGTCTCCAGTTGATGCTGAGGAGCAGGACGATGGTACCGACAAGGACAATGAGCGCGCCGAGAAGCGTCGAGAGTCCTTGCGACAGGACATTCTTTACCGCCTCGACATCCGAAGTGGCGTTTGTAAGAAGCTTTCCCGAGCCAGCCTTCGAAATGTATCCGAATGACTGGTCGCCGAGCTTGTCAATCACCTTGTTTCGAAGATCAAGTGCCACCTTCTCTGAGAAGTAACCGGAGACAAAAACCTGGACAGACGTCGAGACCAGCGCGACCACTGCCACAACCGCAAGGGTGATGAGGGCCGGGTACGCTCCCGCAAGCCCGCTCGCGGCATTCGCCTGGTCAATGACGCTCGCAGAAAGCCGCGGTATATACACATACAGGCCATTCGCCACAAACGTCAGAATGACGACGGCAGCGAACAGCCATTTATACGTAGCGACAAGACCCGGAAAACTTAATGGTTTCATAGATTGTGAAGTATACACCCGTTTGAGAACGGGCGCACATGCGAGCGAGGACCCTTCCATCAAGGCCTACCTTGAAAACAATGCGATTGTCTGTCTGACCTCCTCTTTGATTCCATCGATGCATTCATAGCCCCCGACTTCCTCCGAGTTCACCCATGCAAAGTCAGTGAATGAGCCTTCCTCGAGCTTAACATCGCCGCTCTTATACTTTGCGGCAAACTTCACGAGAATGACGGGCGTCTCATCAGGCCGAATGAATGCCACGCTATTTATGTATGCAAGTCCGTCCTGGATCTCAATCCCAGCCTCTTCAAGCGTCTCTCGTTTCAAAAGACCCTCGACTGCGTTCTGATAGTCCAGAACGTCACCGTTGATTCGCGTCGGATTCGCAATGTCCAAATCCTTCCATTCGAGCTTTCCTCCCGGAACGGCATATCTGCCCGGATGAACTTTTTCTCTCATATCTCTTTTAAGAATCAGGCACCTTCCGTCAGATTCCCGGTATACCACCACGTTGGCCACGAAGTAGAACAGCTTGTCCTGCTTCGCATTTTCAATGCTTATTTTTGATGCAGTCATGATTCCTGAAGTATATCACTTTGCCAAAACCACAAAACAATTCGGTGCGCTCACAGGGAACCCATTATCGACCGCCACTGTTCGCATATGCATGCATGGCCTTCTGCATGAATGCGGCAAGGCCGGGCGCGAACTTTTCAAAGTACGCTCCGAACCGCTCGTCTGAAGCGTACAGGTCTCCAAGACCTTTGTACATTTCTTTGCTTGGCTCATAGAATGTCCTCAATCCATCGTAGTGTCTTGCGATAAGCTTCTGCACCTCCTCATGATCCGCCCCGAGTGGCATGAGCTCGGCAATGCTGGCCAGAAGCTCCTCGCCTGCCCGCTGGATCTTTTCCTTTTCTTCTTTCGATAATTTTCCATACCGCTCCTGAGACTGCTTGTATGCATCCGTATGTCCCCATCGGGCCTTCGCCTCGTCTGCATACTGGTCGATTTCCTCCTTTCCAAACGAATCGTACAGGTCTTTGTCTGTCATGTTTTTTTCCTTGTTAATTCTTCTGATAGTCCTGTCGATCGTAGCAATCAGCCCGTCCAGCCTTTTCTTCTTAAGCCCCAAAAGCTTCTTATGCTCCTTGAGCGCCTCTTTCAGGTCGAAGCTTGGCAGCTCGAGGATGTCCTGGATCTCGCGAAGCGGCAGATCAAGCTCTTTGAAAAAGAGAATCTGCTGCAATCGAAGAAGCTCCTCTTCGCCGTATGACCGGTAGCCATTTCGCTGAACTTCGGCAGGCTTAAGAAGCCCGATCTCATCGTAATGATGCAAGGTCTTGGCAGTAACGCCGGCAAGCATGGCCAGCTGATGAACGCTGTAATTCGACATGTCAAGAATACTAAACTATGACGTAAGGTCAGAGTCAATACCCTTCCTGAACAAGGGCTACATGACCTTCTCCTCGATGTCCACGGCCTTTCGCTTCTGGATCATTTTAAGGAATGGGTATTCAACATACCGGTACGTGATAGTTGAAACTCCAACCGTCACGAGCGCCGAAAAGAGGATGAGCGACCAGAACTGCTGTGGGGTTGTCTGGCTGATCGGTGAGAAGTAGTTGGCAATGTGCAGTACCGCATACAGCACGATTCCATGCATGAGATAGATGCTGTAACTCAATGTGCCCAGGAACTTCGCAGCCTTGGTTTTAAGAAGCCCGAAGAGGTCATTTCCGTAGATGAAGAGAAGGAATACGCCGAGCGATACGCAATACTGGACAAACGAATACGGCTTGTACTGGATAAGATATATGAGAATGAGACCGAGGATCGGAGCAACGCCCATCCATGATCGCTTTGCCAGTTCCCACCGAGGAAACCGGTCCACGATATGTGCCGCAGCGATACCGAACATGAAGATCATCCAGTAGCCTCGCTCAGGGGATGTGAATGCGAAGGCAAGGATTGGCACGAGCATGAGGCGTGCCTCAAAGCTCCGAAGAGCGAGTGCCGATATTGGAAGAAACAGATAGAAGATCCATTCGAAGTGAAGCGTCCAGTGGATGCCTGCATTGATAGGAATGATGCTGTCGCCGTTTACGGTCGTCGTCGTATAAAGGCCCATGGTAAGCCAAGAGAGGATGTCCCGAATGCTTGTGCCGATCGATACGAAAGAAAACCTCGTCTCTATGAGTGCAGCGAGGGTGACGATTGCCGCAGAGACGAGATACATCGGCGACAGCCTGAGGAATCTGCTTCGATAAAGATTCATGATATCGAGATTGCCTTTCTTGGCGATGGCTTTGGACCAATACAGGAAACTCGTGATGATGAAGAATAAGATTACCGATTCCCCTCCGAGATGCCGGTAAAATCGTTCCGGGGTTATTTCCCAGACGCCAGTGGCAAAGAATGCGAAGTTCGTGACGGCGTGCTGAAAAAAGACTCCGAAGGCCAGGAAGCCTCGGAGTCCGTCAAGTGTCTCGTATCGGTTAGACCCTTCGATCTCAACTTCCCGCTTATAAAATGGAATGAATTTTACAAGTGCGGCCCCAAAGAGCGTCACGATTGCCATGATGATGAAGAATGGGAGGATGCTGGTGTGACTGAGTTGCATGGCGTTCGGATTCGGGCATCGCGACCCGTAAGAGTGATTCATAGACTATAGCACAGAACGGCACAGGCAGTTATGAATTCCCGCCCCTCTTTTCCACCGGCATTCTTCTGCTCGGCCAGTCACCTGTCGCTTTGTGCCGCAAGATGAACGCATGGGCCAAGTTAACCGACAAGACACACTGAGTTCATGCAGTATCTTTTGCCTGTCTCGGTCGGACCGTCATCAAACAGATGACCCAGATGCGATCCGCAACTTGCGCAGACCGTTTCCACCCTGACCATTCCATGAGACGTATCCGTGACTTCTTTCACGGAACCCTCTATGGCCTGATCAAAGCTCGGCCAGCCAGTTCCTGATTCGAATTTTGCATCAGCCCTGAAAAGCGGATTGCCGCAAGCAGCACACTTATATACCCCGTCCGCGGATGGACTGAGCTTTCCGGAAAACGGAGCCTCGGTCCCTTTTTCTCTAAGCACCCTGAACTGTTCCGGGCTTAGTTCCGCTTTCCACTGAGTTTCAGTCTTTTCAGTTTTTCCGCTGTCTTGTCCCGCGACTAGGTTTTTGTCGGAGTTCATATGATTTGTTTTTTTATTTATCTCTTAAAGAGTCTTCAGGAGCCCTGCAAACTGATGCTGCACCTTCTCGAGCTTCGGATTGATGACAAGCTGGCAGTACCGGTTATCGGGATGATTCGCAAAATAGTCATGGTGATAATTTTCAGCCTCATAAAATACGTCGAGAGGTGACACTTCCGTGATGACCGGATCTCCTTCCGGACTCTCCGCATTGATCTCGGAAATCAGGGTCTCGGCTTCCGCTTTCTGGGCAGCATTCGTATAGAAGACAACCGACCTGTATTGGGTGCCGATATCAGCACCCTGCCTGTTCAGCGTCGTCGGATCATGGCTTGCAAAAAATACTGTAAGAAGTGCCCGATATGTGACTTGAGCAGGATCATATTCTATGTAAATGACTTCCGCATGACCCGTACCTCCTCCGGATACCTGTTCATATGTCGGATCCACAACGGTTCCTCCGGCATATCCGGGCTTTACCGCACGGACGCCCCGCATCATCTTGAAGACCGCTTCGGTACACCAGAAGCAGCCTCCGCCGAAAACTGCATGTTCCATTTGTTTGATGTTATAGCTGCTAAAAACCGTGCTTCTTTCTGATTTATTGCTGGCCTGGACCGCATCGCTCTCCTCGTTCACAGTTGCCGGATATGATGCCTGCATTGGGATCATGCTTACTTGATCCGATTGCATATCCCAAAAAGAATATAACCACAAAAAGCACGATTGCCAGTGTCTGCGAATAACACGTAACCTTGTTCCATTCTATTGCCATGATATCTGATGAGTAATCTTGTAATGGCTATATTTTATCACAAGCACCCTCTGCCCATAGGCCGTTCTGGTGATACTGCGCATATGCCTGTGCCTGCTTGAATTTCGCCTGATGCATATATGGCTTTCCATAGGTGTATTCATAGCCATAGCCTTCTTCGATCATGAAAAGATTCATCAGCAACCCGTCATCGCGGTACACATATGCAAGCTCACGACCGTACCTATCCTTCGCTCCCTGAGTCGAATCATGCTCAATCGTTACTGAATGGCCCTCAAGGTTCTCTTTCAAAAATGCCGATGCCTCTTTTGCAAAGCATTCGACAGGCTTCCTCGGATCAACCGACTCAGGAGTGTTGAGCCCAATGAGCCGGACTGTTATTTTTTCCTGAACGCCTGCAATGCCTTGGACAAGCCCGGCACGCTCACTTTCGGCAGGCGTCGATGATGCTTCTTTCATAAGAGTGAGAGTGTCTCCGTCCACGACCTTAAGTACAGTGTACGAATCAATGCTCGTCGTCGCATGCGCAAGCGAGTCGTCAGGCTTGCCAGCCAGTCCTTCCGGCATAATTCCAGACGGCAGCCAGGCCTGACTCACCTGTGCGGATTGATTAGAGTCGGCAGTTTTTTCCAGAAATGCCCCGAGTGTTTCCGAGAATCGGACAAGATCGTTCTTGTTTACGTGAATCGATGCCATGTCCAATCCGACCGCAATGAGGGCTGCGATGATGGAGGTTGCGGCAACGCTTCTGTATTTCACTCATTCAGTATATCGCAGCGAGCTTTTTAGCCATGAAAACCTGTTAATAACCCGCAAAAACGGGGCGGCCGCAGATATCTGCGGCCGCCCCGTTTCGTAGCTTTGTCCAAAATCCGAATTACTGGCCCTCTGTCGTAGCCTCTCGTTCGAATGACATAACTCCCTGCCCATTCGCAAGGACAAGCGCGAGACCGCTCGGTCGCATCTCATATGAGACGACCTTGCCCAGGTCTGCCACGAATGACTGCTCCAATGACTTTGCGCAGTACTTCTTTGTTGAAGCAAGCTCTGAGAACTTCATCTTTCCGAGCGCAAGCTCGTCGATCGTCTCAGGTCCTGAAACCGTATCCTCACCAAGCTCGAATGAGCCGTTGATCGAGTTGCAGTCTCCAGCAATCACGACTTTTCCGTCGGGATTGAGAACCATGCTGAACTGGCCTTTCGACGCAGGCTTTGACGGAGCGAGACCAGCCTTATACTCAGTTCCTTTCCATGCCCACTCCGAGCTGATTCGTGAATATGCTGAAGAGACCTGGATCTCCTTGGTGTTAAGCGAGCTGACAGTGGTAGTTGCTCCGTTCTCGTCAGTGACGACGCATGGAGTACCCGTATTTGTATTAAAGACCGCTCCGTCTTCGCAACCGACCTCGACTTTAGGTCCGCCGAACGGCCCCTTAGTCCAGACAAGCGCGATGATCGCGATCACGGCGACAGCCGCAATTGCGTAGATGATTTTTTTCTTATTCATGGAGATTATTATACCCCAGCTGCACTGCCTCCTGCCACATAGCCAGTTGTCCAACAAAGTTGTAGAGAATATCCGCCAGAAGGCCTATTTACATGGAGCAGATCCCCGGTGAGGTACAGATTCTCGAACAATTTAGACCTCATGGTCTTCATATCCACTTCATCAAGGGGAACCCCTCCGTCTGATATGACCGCGCGATCAAAGCCCATGAGACCGTCTATGGTAAGCGGCATGGCCTTAAGAAGATGGATGATCTTCTTCCTGTCTTCCTTCAGGACGCTATGGACCTTCTTCTCGCAAACCTCCTTGCCCAAAAGAATCTCCAGCCCGGGAACCATTCCCTGCGGACAGATGAACTCGAGCGCATTCTTGAGGGTCTTGTTCTTATGATCCTCGAATGACCTCAGGACGCTTTTCTCGAGCACCGCAAAATCAGTATCCGGATACAGGTCAATTGACGCGGTAACCTCTCCCGATTGAAGGAGACTCCTGACTTCTCGAGCCGAATTCAATATCAGAGGTCCGGACAAGCCGAAGTGCGTGAATAGAATTCTTCCGATTTTTGAAAACGCCTTCTTCTCGCCCGACATGAATGTGATCTTCATGAACTGAAGCGATACACCCGAAAGCGCCTTGGACCATGATTCCCGGGTCTTGAGAGGGACGACATCAGGAGACGCGGTTTCGACCTTATGCCCCATTCGTTTGAGCCAGTTGAAACCGTCTCCAGTTGAACCTGTCTCCGGAGCCGAAAGCCCTCCTGTGGCAAAGATGAACTGATCAGCAGAATAAGATTCGGCTTTGCACTTTACGCTTGTAACCTTGCCGTCTGAGAACTTTATGTCGGTCACGGGCGAATCAGTCTTCACGGTAACCCGTCCCGTCCTCGCGTATTTTTCCATGATCCTGCAGATGTCCGCAGCCCGATGCGTCTTTGGAAATGCCCTCTTCTGCGCCTCCACGACGAGTGGCATGCCCCTCATCTCAAAAAATGTAAACGTATCCTTTACCCCGAACTTTGAAAATGGCGAGTATAGGTACTCCTTTGCCTTGCCGTACCGAGCAAGGAGCACATGCACATTGTCCTCGGCATTGGTCACATTGCATCTGCCTCCGCCGGTGATCCTCAGCTTTTCCGCAAGCTTGGCATTCTTCTCGATGAGAAGCACGGACTTTCCAAGCTCCGATGCCCTTCCAGCCGCCATGAGGCCTGATGCTCCGCCGCCGACGACAATTACGTCATAGCGGGCGTCGGCGGCATTGTCTTTCTTTGTAAATCGAGCGTGTGACATGTGCTTTATATGTTGCAGTGTATAGGCAAAGCACCACAATTTCAAGTTCATCCATTCTTCATCCTGCATTAGTAAGATTGGATGCGTACGATCGAGAGAGCGTACAAGATTAAGAGATTGTTTATATAGCGATAACCACTAGCACGCACATCATACATGAGCAAAAAGCTTAAGAAGAAAACTACCGCATTAGCCGTTCTCGGAGTCCTCGGGCTCATCCTGGCAGGGCCAGGTTCGGCCGCCGCATTTGGTTTCAAGCCAGGAGCTGCAACTTTGGCACCGGAACAGATAGCGGCCCATCAGACCGAGCGGTTCACGAAGCAAGCGAACCTGATAGGAGCGACGCTTGAGGAAGTGAAGAATGCCTGGGCTGAGGGAAAGTCGCTTAAGGATCTGGCGCTGTCGAAAGGCATCACCGAGGAGCAGCTTAGGCTCAAGATGCAAGCCGAACGAGAGGCCAATGTGAGGGCAAGACTTCAGGTTCTCGTCGACAAGGGAGTGATAACCCAGGCTCAGGCCGACAGGCGGCTCGAGACGATGAAGAACCAGAAAGCTAAGGGAGAGCGAGGCGGCAGTCCGCGAAAATAGGCATCGAACCTGGCGATTTGAATTGAAATAGTACATTGAAGCCAAAAGCGCAGACTTTAATCTGCGCTTTTGGCTTATTAAGATTTTCACCGGCAGGACTTTGCAATGCCAAACAATGAGACTTTGTTAGCCTCGAATGCGAGGGATCTGAATATGAACCTCAGTCCCCTTTCCTTCCTTGCTCGAGATCTCGATCGTCCCCTTATGCTGCTCGATGATCTGCTTTGCTATAGGCAAGCCAAGTCCCGAGCCACTGCTGCTCGATCTCGAATGCGAAGCCTTGTAAAAACGATTGAATACATGCGGAAGGTCAGCTTTCGAGATGCCAACGCCCGTATCCTTCACTGTTATCCTGAACGAAGAGCCGTGCTCGGAAAGCGCCGTCGCGACATGGCCATGTTCAGGCGTATAGTTGATGGCATTCTGTACGATATTCTGGATGGCCCGCTCAAGATGATTCAGATGGCCCTCGACAAGGGCATCGCCTTTCGCCGCATTGGCAAACGAGAGTTCTATATTCTTTAGTGCCGCCTGCTTGCCCATACGCTCGCTGATGCGATTCATGAGGCCGGTCATGCTTATTGGCTCCGCATCGCCCGTCTGTAGCGTATCCGCATACTGATACACGCCTTCGGTCCTCGCGAGCAGCAACAAATCCGAAACGAGCGAGGACATCTTGTCTATCTCTTCGAGATTGCTCTTGAGGGCATCACGGTGAGAGGAAGAGGGTTCCCCGTCTTGAAGCGCCACTTCAGTCTCGGTTTTCATGATGGCCAAAGGAGTTCGCAAGTCATGCGATACGTCAGCAACGAAGCGCTTCTGGTCATCGAGCGCCTGCTTGACTGGCCGGAGAGTCCTTCCTGCAAGGACATAGCTCGCCGCTACGATGAGCGCAAGCAGCACCGCATCGACAGTGTATATCAAGGTCCTGACAGCCTTGCTTGCTTCCAAGAAGTCCTCCTCATATATCCTATTGATCCGCTGGATCCCCGCATCGAATACGGGAGTCCTCGGGAACTCCTTCATGAATATGTCATTCCTGACCATATGCCGCCTGTATGCAGCATGCATGTTCTTATCGATCTCAGACAGAAGCGTCATGCTGAAAAGGCCGATGATGACGGCCATAAACAGCGCATAATAGAGCGTCAGCTTGAGACGCGCCTTCAGGAATACATTATGCCTTAATCCTGTACCCCATTCCGTGAACTGTTTCAAGTATTGTTTCATTTTTCTTCTGGATCTTCTTTCTGAGGTTTTTGATATGGGCATCCACTACGTTGCTGGCAGAATCCGAGGCGAAGTCCCAGACATGCTGGACGATCTGCTCTCGCGTAAGCACCTGATTCGGATTCCTCATGCAGTATTCGAGGATGGCAAACTCCTTTGAAGTGAGAGAAACCTCTTTGGTACCCTTCAGCACCTGATGCTTCGTTGTATCGAGCGTCAGATCCCCTGCCTTGAGCTCAGTTACGACTGAATCCACAGGCCGTCGAAGGAGGGCATGCACCCGGGCAAGAAGCTCCTCGAAAGCAAATGGCTTGACCAGGTAGTCATCGGCACCGGCATCGAGTCCCTGAACTCGGTCTTCCACTGCATCCTTCGCAGTAAGCATGAGTATCGGAACAGTAATGCCCATCTTTCGCAATGCCTGGCAGATGATCATGCCATCGAGATTCGGGAGCATTCGGTCCAGCAGGATCAGGTCATACAGATGATGATCATGCTCAAGCCTTCTCATGGCCTGGCCGCCGTCGTAGATGGCATCGACTGCGTATCCTTTATGCTCAAGCCCCTTCTTGATCGAATCGGCGAGCTTCTGCTGGTCTTCTACAATTAATATTCTCATGGCTGTAATTATCCTATCGATAGATGAAGAAAATATGAACCGTCTCAGTCCCAGAATAAGGCTTTTTACTTGAGTACGATCTTCTGAATCACCATCGCTTCAAGAGGCCGGTCGGATCCGTTGACTGGAGTCGCTTCGATTGCCTTCACCACTTCCATTCCTGAGACAACCTTGCCGAACACCGTATGCTTTCCGTTGAGGAATGAGTTGTCGGCAGTATTGATGAAAAACTGGCTTCCGTTCGTGTTCGGTCCTGCATTTGCCATCGAGATAGTTCCGACTTCGTTGCTGTTTGAAGGAGTGATTTCGTCAGCGAATGTGTAGCCAGGGCCTCCTGTTCCCCATCGCTGTGACTGAGAGTCGTCCTTGCTGAGCGGATCTCCGCCCTGGATCATGAATCCCGCGATCACTCGGTGGAACTTCACACCGTCATAAAAGCCCGCCTTTGCGAGTGTCGTAAAGTTCTCGACCGTCTTCGGAGTTCGATCCCCGTAAAACTCGATAGTAAATTCCCCTTTGTTTGTCTGGAATGTTGCGTTCATGATTTTGTTATTTTGGTTTGAAGTTGGTATCTGGCTTGTAGTGGTTCCCGAAGTCGAGGTTGCAGGACCCGGAATCGGAGCCTGGTCCGAAATCTGATTCCGGACATCTGCATCAGTCGAGACGGAAGGCGCGTCCGAGAAATATACGTATACGCCCACTATTGCGATAATCGCAATGGCAACGATCGTATAGAATTCTGTTTTCGTAAGTTGCATGTATTTCTTGAAGTGAATCTTAAGTGGTAATAGGGCCGCTTCGTACAGTTTAATTCGAGCGGCGGATTTTTGCAAAAACACACAGAAGCACCCGATTCCGTCCTTTGGTACAAGGGTCAGATATGATACGATGAGGACGCAACATTATTTCAATAACCACAAGGATATGCGCGTTCTGATCATCGAAGACGACAAGGACACGAGGGAGTCCCTCAAAATGGTTCTCGAGCGCGAGTCGTTTGCCGTAGATTCTGCAGCCGACGGACAGAGAGGATCGTACATGGCGCGGACGAACGACTACGACATAGTCCTCCTCGACAACAACCTGCCGATCAAGACGGGCCTGGAGGTCTGTACGGATATCCGCAATGCATCGAACAATGTCCCCATCTTGCTCCTTTCGGTCAAGTCAGAGGCTGACGAAAAGGCGCTCCTGCTGGATTCCGGAGCGGATGATTACCTGTCGAAGCCGTACTCCCACAAAGAACTGCTCGCTCGAATGAGAGCGGTCACGAGGCGAGCACCGGCAATCCAGCCCGATGTATTCGTCATCGGCGATCTCGTCGTCAATTGCGGAAACTGCGAGGTCAAGATGGGAGGCAAAGAGGTCTATCTTACTCGGAAGGAGTTTTCGCTGCTCGAGCTCCTTCTTCGCCATCGAGGAAAGACCGTATCGCGCGGAATCATCCTTGAGCATGTCTGGGATATGGACATTAACCCCATGTCGAAGACCGTGGAGACGCACATCCTCAACCTCCGAAAGAAGCTCGAGCGTAAGGGCGAACGCCTTATCCATA
The DNA here is from genome assembly GCA_036405975.1 of Minisyncoccota bacterium. Lineage (GTDB taxonomy): Bacteria > Patescibacteriota > Minisyncoccia > Phycocordibacterales > CAIZLB01 > VEQN01. The sequence continues at coordinate 12,512 of DASWWM010000025.1, forward strand.
ATGTTCATGGACGAGGATACAAGATTCTTGCATAAGCGAGAGATTATCCCCGTTTATTTTATAAAACTTTATTATTTCTTGAACAGGACTTGGCGATAATTCATAAGTCCTCAAGTCGGAGGACACTTTATAAGGAGATAATTGCCAATACCGATGAGCACACTCATTGTGCAGATTCTTACGGATGCGAAGGCATGGCCAAACGAGAAGGCCGAAGAAGTCGCCTACTCTGCTGGACAGAACTTCGATCCATGGGGAACGGAGTAGTCCGTACGAAACGATAGCGAAAGCTGAACAACCAAACACTATGGATGCTCCTAATAAGACAAAAACGGATACGCCTCTTCCTGAAACCCTTATTAGACAGGGCATCCATTTGTTCTATTCCAAATTCATCAGACCGAAATGCCACAATGAGGACGAGCGGAGGAAAGAGCTCATCCTTAACAGCGTTCTCGTCGGCATAATTGCAGTCATTGCGGTTCTTGACCTGACCATCCTGCTCTACTCTGTTCTTTTTGGAAAAATGAATGGCACAGAGGGAATACCCTTCGCGGTCTTCTCCGTCTTCCTAATCACCTTCATCGGCATCTACGGACTTTCCAGGAAGGGGCGAGTCCGAGATGCTTCGTACCTGACCATCCTCATATACTTTGCCGGTTCTACATACGGCGTGTATACATGGGGCATGGGGCTACCTGCCGGACTCCTGAGCTATGCCCTTATCATAACCATGTCAACCATGCTTCTTGGAGCAAGATTCGGCATCGCCATCTCGCTGACAATCGTCTCCATCATCCTCAGCTTGGCCTATATGGAAAGCTCGCTGCGCATAATTCCCGCTTGGAAAAAGACGCACACCTTCTTCACCAACGGCATCCAGTACTCGATACTGCTCCTTTCGATAACCGGACTTTCGAGAATCTACTGGAGAGACCTTCAGGCATCGCTTGAGCGGGCAAGGAAGTCGGAAAAGGAGCTCAGGGACAGGAACGATTCCCTTGAAGACATGGTCGAGGAACGAACCAGCGAACTGAGAAGGAGCCAGGCAGAGCAGATCTCGCAGCTCTACAGGTTTGCCGAGTTCGGCAGGATATCTTCAGGGGTATTTCACGACCTGATCAACCCCCTTTCGGCTGTCGCCCTCAACGTATATAACTTGCAGGACGTGCCTGAGTCGAGCCATGAGCAGTCGAAAGCCCACATAGACAGGGCGGTCCGGGCAAGCAGAAAAATGGAACGGTTCATCGCATCTGTAAAAAAACAGATACGTTCGGAGAACATCGACGAGCTTTTCTCTCTCAATCACGAGACGGAAGAGGCCATCGACCTTCTGAGCCATAAGGCATCGCGTTCGGGCGTCACAGTGGACTTCGAAGCGGACGATGAGATCCAATCATACGGAAACCCGCTCAAGTTTGGGCAGATCATCAGCAACCTCGTATCAAACGCCATCGATTCGTATGAGGGAACGGAATTCGCTGAACGGGAGAAGTCGGTTTCGGTCCGGCTGAAGAAGACCGAGTCGGGTGCTGAAGTGCGAGTGTCAGACAAGGGATGCGGAATTCTGGAAGCGAATCTTGCGCGAGTCTTCGACCCATTTTTCACCACGAAGCCAGCCGAGAAAGGATTGGGTATCGGGCTGTCCACAATCAAGGACATCGTAGAGCGTGAATTCAAAGGAACTGTTTCAGCGGCAAGTAGATTAGGATCAGGGTCGACATTTACAGTACGCATACCATTAAACGCATATGAAGCAGGACTCTCTGAATCCATACAGGGTCGCGTTGGCCGAGCTGAAGAAACACCAGGACAAGGACGGGAGCTTTCGGAATGATTCCGGGACATCTTTCCGCACGTCCCTCATTCTGCTATGCCTCCACGCCCTGAAGGCCAATCACGAACCGAAATTGAAGAATCTGATTGACGATGCATGCGACTTCCTGCTGAAGGAAAAGAGCCCTGGATGGACCTGGAACTACTGGAAGCGGAATTCGGTCCAGGCAAAGTCAAAGCCCTATCCCGATGACCTCGACGACACCTCTTGTGCGCTTGCGGCACTGACTCTTTACAGGAAGGAAAAGGTCGAGGGCAAAGGAATTTCCGCATTTGCACGCATCCTGATACAGCAGGAACAGAAAGTTGGCGGACCGTACGAGACCTGGATCATTCCTTCCGGAGAATCAGATGCATGGAAGGATATCGATCCTGCAGTGAATGCGAATATCGCATACGTGCTTGGATTGCACGGGGCGTCGCTGCCGTCCTTGTCGAAAATGGCCAGCGACGCCCTCACCGAATCCCGATACCAATCAAAGTATTACCACTCTCCCCTTTCAGTGAACTATTTCATAGCAAGGTCACACAAAGGCCCCGCTGCTGAAGCAGGCACAGAGTATCTGCTTGAAGAATTGGGCAGGCCGTCCGCATGCAGCAACCCTCTCCATCTCGCATTCATACTCTCTTCGCTGGTTCGGATAAGCAAGCAATCACATGAAAAAACAAGGGAAGTGAGCGAAGCGATCAAGACAGGGTTCGCAGAGACAGCCAAGCTGCTTGAGGCAAATTCCTGGAAAGCCCATCCATTTTATGTCGAGGAAAGCAAAAGTGAAATCATGTACAGCGGATCGATCCCGCTGACGATCGCATTCGTCGTTGAGGCACATGCGCTTTGTGCCGAGTTTCTTGAAAATGAGTCAGCGCGTGCGGCGGCTGCGACTCAGGCCGCCGCTGAAGCAGAAGTTCTCCACAGGATAATCGAGGGTGCGAGTGCGAGATTTCTGAATATGCCGGTGCTGCAAGAAAAGGCAAGAGCCTGTATCGATGCAATGACGCGGAAGGATCCAGGAAACCAGATAGCATTGATGTCATGGCATTTCGAAAAGGCCTTGAGTTCCGGAGGCAAAAACAAAAATAGCACTCCCGATCCCGAGCCTCTCGGCATAGCGAATGTGCACGGATGGCTTGCATACAAGATATACGACGACATCCTGGACGACGAAGGCGGTGCCGACAGCTTGCCGATCGCGAACGTGTCTTTGAGGGAGGCATGCAAGCTGTACGAATCGATAATGCCTGATTCTGCCAGGGATACTTTTTTTGAGATATTGGACGGCATAGACAGGGCAAATGCCTGGGAGAGAGCGGAATGCAGAAAGGCATCTGCGGACGGAGTCATCGACATCTCTTCCCTTCCAGATTATGGACGGATGAAAGTGCTCGCTGATAAGTCCATGGGCCATGCACTCGGACCGATGGCCATTCTGGCAAGCAGAGGGCATGGCCCGGAATCACCAGAAGGCAGGTCCCTGCTCTCGTTCTTCAGGCATTACATCATCGCTCGACAGATAAACGACGATGCACACGACTGGCTTGAGGATCTCGAACGGGGCTTTCTCAATAGCGCGAGTTCCATGCTGCTCGCATCATGGAAAGCGAGCGGGAATCCAGACCAACTGGACATACGGGAGAGTCGCAAGGAGCTGCAGAAGCTTTTCTGGAACAAGACAATAGACCGGGTATGCGATGCGATGGAAAGGCATTCCTCGCTGGCCAAGAAGCATCTTGCGGAAGTCCTGTCATTGAAAGACACAACGTACATGGCAAGCCTATTGGCCCCGATTGACGCATCAGCCAAGAAGGCCCGGAAAGACAGGGACGCCGCCATGAGGTTCTTGAGATCCTACTAGGAAGTCGAGTAACGCATCCGATTTCGATACGAAAACTTTCTGTAAGAATTTCAAAAACGTGACAATAAAAAAGAGCCCCTGCTTCATCCCGGGCTCAGTCATGTTGATTTTCTGTATGGCACCCGGAATGAGCTATTGCAAACCCTTCTCTCGCCTGCTCGCTTCGAAACCAAGCATGGCTCGCTTGCGTTCTGGACCCCATCGATACCCGCCGATCTCGCCTGTAGACTTGAGCACCCTATGGCACGGAATTATGTAGCCAATGGGATTCTTGCCGATGGCCGTTCCAACCGCCCTGGAAAGGTTCTTGTCCCCAAGCTTCGTAGCAATTTTTCCATACGTAGAAGCAGCTCCTTCGGGGATCGACAGAAGTGCCTGCCATACCTGGATCTGAAAATTTGTCCCATGCAGATGTAATTTTATTTTCGGCACCGAACCAGCAGCTGCCGCGGATGCGGATGAAAGCTGGTTAAAATACTTTTGAATTTCCGCATGCGATTCTGCGTTCTTTTCTCCGATCTTCGCTGCAGGAAATCTGGATTCAAGGTCCGTAAGCAAGTCATTAACGCTTTCGCCGAACAGGATGCAGCAGATACCGCGAAAAGTCGATGCGACAAGACAGAGACCGAACTGCGTATCGAATGTCGAATATGAGATAGCGAGGCCTCCTCCGAGGCCCCGGTACTCGCCGGGCGTCATCGCTTCCATGTCCACAAATAGATCGTGAAGACGCCCGGCGCCGCTGAGCCCTGTCTTATGCGCGATATCGAGCATGCTGTTTTTTCCTTCCAAGAGGCCTTTTGAATACTGCAGGCTGAGGTATCTGCCAAACTGCTTCGGAGTGATGCCCGCCCATTCCGTGAAGAGCTTCTGAAGGTAGCCGGGACTGACATGAAGATCCCCTGCCAATTCTTCCAAAGAATGCGAGTGGAGCTTGCGGTCGACTATCTGTGCGATAACCTCGCTGATTTTCCCGTACTGATTCCTAAATTCAGGCAGCCTGGATGACATGCCGGAATTGTATGCGATGTGACAAAAACCGACAACCCGAAACTGGCTCCTGGCTCTTTTTTTGCCGATATATCAATATTGTTATATCTGTCAGGTTTTTAAGCAATAAAAACAGCCCCTCCACTTTCGAAGGGGCTGCTGAACCGGACTCGTCTCGTTTACATGAAAAGAGCGTCTGAGGCGGCACACACCTTCTCAGCAAATTGCCCGAGGATGGTGCAATGCCTGCAAAGCTCTTGGGACGTTATGAAAAATGCACGACCGGAAGCATTGCCCATTTCCACAGACCTGAAGATGCCATGAACGGCATGCCGGTAAAACCTGATCTTGACCGCAGCCCAGGAAATGCAAGCATCCTTGTAATGCAGCTCAATCTCGAACACTTCCGCTTTTTTCGCGCCAGTAC
>DASWWM010000026.1:0-38923 GCA_036405975.1 Minisyncoccota bacterium
GATCGCAGCTTTGTTGAACACGGACATGTACGCATTCTTGGCAGGCAGTGCAAGCAGGTCGTTTCGGACAGCAGGAAGGTTCGTCAGGTCGGTCCATATCTGGACCGAAGCCTTGTCGGTGAGCCTTGAAATGACCGCCAGAGCACCTGCCTGATTCGGAGCGCGTCTCACGATCGAAAATGCAGTCAGCTTTCCATATGTGACAGGTATGCCTTCCGGAAACTGCGGCATCAGCGCCACATCAAAGTTCAAGTTCGGATTCTTGTCCTGAAGCCGCGTCAGTTCGCTTGCGTATCCGAAGTACATGGCAAGATTTCCTGCAAGGAAGGCATCTTCGGAACGTGGCATGGATCGGTTCCAGGTATAAAGCGGCCGTGACGGATTCGCAAAGGACGTGTAATAGTCCACTACGGATTCAGGCGAAGAGATGGCGTTCGCGCCGTTTCCGTCGAGTGTCGAGTAAATGGCACCATTGTCGGCATTTCTTGCGGTCAGAGGATTTCCAGACTGGAAGAAAAGGGTCGTGAGAACGCCTTTAGCATTCGTGACATTCGAGTATTCGCCCATAGGGACCATGGCCTTGATCACGCTCGATGCATCGGTTCGCGAAATGAGCGACGGTCCGAATGTTGCCAGATCTGCCCAAGTCTTCGGAACCTGAGAGAGGCCCGCAGAGGCGAAAATGTTCTTGTTCCAGTACATTACCAAAGGGTTAACCGAGAGAGGGACACCGAGGATTCCTTGAGGCGATACGAAATGCCGCGCGCCATCGATGAAGGTGCTTCTGAATGCCCGTTCATCGAGGACCGTGAACGGGATAGGCTCGAGCTTATTCCTTTGTGCATACAGAAGATCATCAGTAAGGAGCACGGCATCGGGTCCGGTTCCTTCCGCAAGGGCATTCACGAATTCGGACTCGAATGTCTCCGGCGCCTTCTGAACGTATGTCACCTCGATGACCGTCTCCTGGATATTCACATTTCGGACAAGCTCGTTGATTGCCTGTGCCGAAACCGTACCCCAGATGGTAGCTTTTGGCACGGCCTGCCTTGTTCCTCCTCCAAATCCGGCAAAGACCGCGATGCCGGCCACCGCGATGAACATGAATCCTGCGAGAACGACGATCTGGAAGACACTTACGTTTTTCATATGAAAATGAGTTACTTTTTTATTAATTAGAAGAAGCCTTGCTGCGGGCTCGCATCATGGACATACATCATCCCGTAATGATGCGAGCCCGCATCCAAATAGCATTCGAATCTGAGTCCGCTTTCCTCAAAAAGACTTTTTGCCTCATCCAAAGTGATGACATGATCAGGATGAGGACCGATGTGAGAGAACGAATCAGACCAATCAACCACGGCAATCTTTCCGTCATGCTTCAAGACTCGCTTTGCCTCCTTGACGATCAGCTCAGGCTTATCAGCCTGGAACAGGACATTGCTGATGATGACCCGGTCAACGGATGCAGAGACAAGGCCGGAACCCTTTGGTGCCTCGAGATCCCCTTGAATGACCTCCACCTGCTCATGCCCTGCCCGCACGGCCTCATTTTTAATCTTTCTCAAATAGTCGGGATGAGCATCAACGGCAAAGACCCTTCCGTACGGTCCGACTTTTTTTGCCAGCCTCAAGGCATAGAATCCCGCACCCGCGCCGAAGTCGGCGACAGTCATTCCCTCAGCCACGAACATCTGGCCGATCACTTTCTCAGGATCTGAAAACATAAAGACATTCTATCAGACTTCTGTCGATAAGATATGCACAACCGCAGCGCATGACCCGGTGATATACTCAGAAGCAATGAACAGGATTCGGAAGTACGTGCTTACCGGAGGGCCGTGCGTCGGAAAGACAACCGTCATAAATATTTTTGCCGAACGAGGATTTTCGACTGTCCCGGAAGTTGCCCGAGCCATTATAGAACGCGAACTCGAAGCGGGCAGCGATATCCTTCCTTGGAAAAATACAGAACGATTCCAGCATGCATATGCCGAAGAGCAGAGACGCGCAGAACTGACCCTTCCGGAACACATAGAGCATGCGCAGGATCGTCGGGCGGTATTTATGGACCGTTCCATCATTGACGGGCAAGCATTCTGCGTATTTGGAAATGTCCCGGTTCCGGAAATCACTCCCGCACATGTAAGCGAGCTGAGGGACCGCAATGACGAGTACGATGTGATTTTTATCCTTGACCCCCTCGAGCGTTACGAATTCGACGACGGAAGAGTTTTCAAACCCGAAGAAAGCCTCAAGCTGCACGAACTTGTCCGAGAAGCATACGAATATTACGGATTCCAAACTGTTCGGGTGCCCCTTTTGCCACCCGAAGACCGCGCAGACTACATTCTTTCAAAAGTGAGAGAGTTCCAGGCCGCATAACCAACAGCCCTTCTAACAAATCACAGGACAGGAAAGACTCTCCTATAGAGCAACGAGAAATACGATATAGAAGGCGTACAGCGCAAGGAAAAGCGCACCCTGCCACCTGTCGAGTGCATGACGCTTGCCTGCAAACATGAAAAGAAAGAGAAGCGATGATGACGCAAGCAGGAATGCCAGATCTACAGATGACCCCGGACCCAAAGGCATGGGAGAAACGAGCGCGCTGATCCCAAGAATCCAGAAGATATTGAAAATATTTGACCCGACGACATTCCCGACCGCTATGTCCACCTGCTTCTTTCGAACGGCAGCCAATGACGCAGCGAACTCGGGAAGCGACGTGCCTACGGCAACGATAGTGAGGCCGATGACCGATTCCGAAATGCCAAACGAGGAGGCGAAAGCTACGGCTCCCTTGACTATCCAGGATCCGCCGACTACCAGAGCCGCAAGCCCGCCGACCGCCCGGACATATGACTGTCCGACTGTCAGCTTCTTTTCCTCCTCTCCGGCAAGCATGCCTTCCTCATCTGACCCCTGTTTAGCGAGGACGAAAATGTAGTTTAGAAATATTGCGAAGAAGCACAGCAGAACGATTCCGTCTCCTGCCCCTATCGCGCCGATGCCATCGACTGAAAATCCGGCAAACGAGGCATCGTTTGCGAGAACGAATACCATGAGTGCGGCAATGAAAGAAAGGGGTATTTCCTTCCACACAGTATTTCTCTGCACCTTCAGCGGATACAGGAGCGCGCACACTCCGAGTATGAGGAAGACATTGGCGATATTGCTGCCGATGATATTTCCGAGCGCAAGATCGGTCGTGCCCGAAAAAGCTGAAGTGAGATTGACGACGAGCTCCGGCGCAGAGGTACCGAAAGCAACAATAGTGAGCCCGATGACCAGATTCGGAATGCCGTGCTTCTTGGCGATAGAGACAGAACCGTCCACGAGAGAGTCCGCTCCTTTTACGAGAAGCGCGAATCCTGCGATGAGAAGAAGTGCGGAAATCAGCATGATGATGACGTATTGCTCATGCCCATCTTATAAACAGATGACGCTCGCCAGGCTGTCTCCCTCTCGGAGCTTCATAACCCGGACGCCCTGAGTATCTCGTCCGAGCGTCGGAATCTCATTGAGTCCGCATCGGATAACCTGAGACTTCTTCGAGATAGCCACGGCTTCTTCAAGCTCGCTTGTGACGATCTTGGCCGTGATGAGGTCGCCGGTCTTATCAGTAACCTTCACCGTCTTGATTCCTGAACCGCCTCGGCCCTGAACCTTGTACTCCTTAAGCGGAGTCTTCTTTCCATATCCGTTTGCCGAAACCACGAGGATTTCACCTTCGTTCGAGCCCTTCTTGATGGCATCGGCACCGACGACGCTGACGCCCTTGTCGAGCTTCATCACTCGCACTCCTCCGGCCGCTCGTCCCATTTCCCGGACTTCATCCTGATCGAATCGAATCGACTGACCGTCCGATGCCACGACCATGACATTGTCGCCCTTCTCGACGAATGATGCAGATACAAGTTCATCTCCAGAGTCGAGTCTGATGGCGATGATTCCACTTCGTCGCACATCATGGAAGCTTGCCGCTTCGACTTTCTTTCCAGTTCCCTGCTTCGTCACGAGGAAGAGCGAGAGCTCGCTTCCCTTCTTGATTTCCTTCGGCATAGGAAGAATGGATGTGACCTTCTCCGTTCCTTCAAGCGAGAGGAAGTTCATAATCGACTTTCCTCGCGTCGCTCGCTTTCCTTCAGGAATGTCATACATCTTGATCTTGTATGCCTTGCCCTTGTCAGTAAAGAATAAAAGCTCGCTGTGGTTTGTCGTCGTAATGAGATGCGTTATAAAATCCTCCTCTTTCGTATTGAGGTCAACGACTCCCACACCGCCTCGCTTCTGCTTTCGGTATTCGTCAGGGTCGGTTCGCTTTACATAGCCTCCGGCTGTAAGGACGAGAACCGACTCCTCGTCAGGAATAACGTCTTCCACTGAGAAGTTCTTCGCGCCATGCTTGATGATTTTCGTTCGTCGCTCGTCTCCGTACTTCTCCTTGATTTCGGCAAGCTCAGTCTTGATGATCGCAAGAACCCGCTTTGGATTCTTGAGAATGTCCTCGCATTCCTTGATGAATGCCTGGACCGCCTTGAGCTGATCCTCGATCTTCTTTCGCTCGAGGCCGGCAAGCTTCTGGAGCCGCATTTCGAGAATGGCAGTCGCCTGTCGGTCAGAGAACTTGAACTCCTTCATGAGGTTCGCATGCGCCGTCGGAGTGTCCTTCGAAGCCTTGATGAGCTTGATGATTTCGTCGATATGATCGAGTGCCTTCTTGAGACCGAGCAAGATATGCTCTTCGTCGAGTGCCTTGGCCAAATCGTATTCAGTCCTCCTTCTGATGACCTCCTTTCGGTGCTTGATGAACTCTTCAAGACAAACCTTGAGAGAGATAGTCTGCGGAACGCCGTCAACGAGGGCGACCATATTGTAATGGAACGTTGACTCGAGCTGCGTATGCTTGTAGAGGAAATTAAGGACGTTCTGAGGATAGCTTCCGCTCTTGAGTTCGATTACGATTCGGATGTCAGACGTGGACTCGTCTCGGAGGTCCTTGATGCCCTCGAGCTTCTTCTCTCGAACGAGATCGGCGATAGACTCAATGAGCGAAGCCTTGTTTACTCGGAACGGGATCGAAGTGATGATGATCTTAGACTGTCCAGCCTTCTCTTCAACGATCTCAGCCTCGCCTCGCGTAACGACTCCTCCTCGTCCATGCGTATACGCATGAGCAATGTCAGCGGCGCTGTATGCCATTCCTCCTGTCGGGAAGTCAGGACCCTTTACGAACTGAAGGAGATCTTCCGTGCTCGCATCGTCATTGTCTACAAGATGGGTAACGGCATCCACGAGCTCGTTCAAGTTATGCGGCGGCACAGACGTCGCCATACCCACGGCAATACCGAGAACTCCGTTCAAAAGCAGGTTTGGAACGGCTGTCGGGAGAACTGTCGGCTCCTGCTTCGTGCCGTCATAGTTCGGACGGAAGTTTACCGTCTGCTTGCCCATATCCCGAAGAAGCTCGCTTGCAAGCCGAGACATCTTGGCTTCGGTATATCGCATGGCGGCAGCCGAGTCGCCGTCAATCGAACCGAAGTTACCCTGACCCGTGATAAGCGGATACCTGAGGGTGAAGTCCTGTGCCATACCTACAAGAGATGCATAGATGGCAGCATCACCGTGCGGGTGATAATTACCCATAACTTCTCCGACCACGAAGGCAGACTTTCGATACTTCGCAGCGAATGTCAGATTGTTCTGATTCATCGCGTAAAGAATACGCCTGTGCACGGGCTTGAGACCGTCTCGCACGTCCGGAAGCGCTCGGTCCGTAATAACTGACATGGCATAGTCGATGTACGACTCTTTCATCTCGGTCGTGATGCTTCGCGCAACCACTCGTTCCGCAAGCATGCTTTCAGCGTGAGCCTCCTGCTTTTCTGATTCTGATCTGTTATCGTTTTTCTTTGCCATGTCTTTGGTAAACGGGAATTACTAATTAAATCGAGTCCGATGTGCTCGTGCCTCGCGTTGATGTGCCGTATTCTATCAAGTTTTGCGAACTGGAACCAGTTGACGTCGCCTGATAATCCGGCTCGGTTTGAATAGAGCTGCTTGCCTGCATACTGAAAATTGGGTCAGACGAAGTGCCGGTACCAGGATTTCCGAATGTAACAAGGTCCGACACCTGAGCCTTGATCTGCGCAACGCCTTCAGAGACCGAGGCCTTGAGCCGGCTGAAGTACCCAGGGCCCGTAACAGCACCCTCAGACGATGAAGCCATAAGTGCCATATCACGTTCCAAAAAAACGCGGTCAACATACGCCGAATACGAGACGAACCAGAGCATTGCGACCACGAGCGTGAATGCAAAGCTTGCTCCCAGTGCATAGAGCGACCTGATGTGACTTGGCTTCTGCCTGAGTATTTCGAGGATCTTGAAGATCATGATGATGTGTATCGTCTTCCGCCGCCCTGCTTTCGTTAAGCCTGAGGAGCAAGGATGACGATGTCACCTTCTTTTCCGTCCAGGTCTTTCTTTTTTACGGTGAGCTTGTCCAATGGCTCGGGACTCTCACCCGCCTCCTTTATAAATGACTTGAGAGACTCATCCTTGATGCTTTCGAAATGCATCGGCACCACGAGTTTTGCCTCGAGGTTCATGGCAATCTTATATGCCTCTTTTGCATCGTATACGCCCTCTCCGCCGATTGGGACAAAAAGAATGTCTACGGTATCAACCGCTTCAGCAAGAGTGCTTGGAAGAGGAGCCCCTTGCGCGCCAAGGAAAAGCAGATTCATGCCGTCCACGGAAAGCGAATATATAGTATTGATCCTTCTGCCTCCGAATCCATTGTCCTTGTTCGTATTTTTCGAGTCGTACTCTGAAACACCGGCAATGCCATGGACGAATATGCCGTTCGTCTCGTATTCTCCGGGACCGGAGATGACGAACGGCACTTTGTCTCCATATGACATGTCGGCACCGCCGTTCATGTCCTCGTGCTCAAGGCTTTGAAGAACAATGTCTGCTCCGAATTTGCTCGACTTAAACGAAGAGCTCTTAGCGGGCGGGTTAAGGGCGATGGTCAAGTCGCCGTACTGAACTTTGAAGCATTCGTGACCAAGGTATGTGACAATCATGGCTGCCATTTTACATCAGTTTATGAAATGCCGCCACAGCGCACGGCCTCATTTCCCTATTGAAAAAAGCCGTACTATATGTATAATGTTCGAGCATTCTTTATTAACCCGAGATTGGTGTAAACCCCGCTCTGTTCCCGTCCCTTGAGGGTCCGGCATTGGCCAAAAGCCATAGCCAGACTCCCCGAGGAAGCGCATCCGGCCATCCATGCGGAAGCGCCCGTCTCAAAAACCTAAAAAATGACAAACAAAGATGCGGATCAGGTAGAGCTTACAAAAGAAGAGCTCGAGCTTGCTCCAAAAAACCTCAGCTATATGGGCAAGCTCCTTGCCGATACAGCTACCCCTCCGAGCCTCGGAGATCTAGTAGAAGGTCAGGTAATCGCCATCGACAAGAAGGGCGTATTCATCGACCTTAAGCCTTATGGAACAGGTATCATCTACGGACGAGAGTACGTAAATGCCCGAGACATCATCCGAAAGGTTAATATCGGCGACAGCATCGCGGCGAAAGTCGTAGACATGAGCAACGCTGACGGGTACGTAGAGCTTTCACTCAAGGAAGCTAAGCAGGCCCTCATCTGGAGCGAAGCTGAAGCAGCTATCAAGTCTCGAATCGTATTCGATGTGCCAGTTCTTGAAGCCAACAAGGGAGGACTCCTCCTTTCATGGCAGGGCATCCACGGATTCCTTCCCGCATCACAGCTTAAGGCTGACCACTACCCTCGAGTAGCGGACGGTGACAAGGACAAGATCCTCGAAGAGCTCAAGAAGTTCGTCGGACAGAAGCTTTCTGTGACGATCATCGGCGCATCTCCAAAGGAAGGAAAGCTCATTTTCTCTGAAAAGAGCCCTGAAACAAAGGAGAAGGAAAAGATGATTGGCAAGTACGCTGTCGGAGACGAGGTTGAAGGAACTGTAACAGGTGCCGTAGACTTCGGAGTATTCGTCAAGATCGAGGAAGGACTCGAAGGACTCGTGCACATCTCTGAAATCGACTGGGCACTCGTTGAGGACCCTCGAGCTCTCTACAAGGTTGGCGACAAGGTGAAGGTCAAGGTTATCGAGATCAAGGACGGAAAGGTTTCACTTTCAATCAAGGCTCTCAAGACTAACCCGTGGAAAGAAGCTGAGAAGAAGTACAAGAAGGACGATGTCGTAACAGGCGTAGTTATCAAGTTCAACAAGCATGGCGCCCTCGCCTCTATCGAGGAAGGAGTAGCTGGCCTCGTTCACGTATCTGAGTTCGGCAGCGATGCCAAGCTCCGAGAAAAGCTCGAGCTCGGAAAGATCTACACATTCAAGATCAACCTCTTTGACGCTAAGGAGCAGAAGATGGCTCTCTCATTCGTAGACAAGAAGTAGTCTCACTTAGAAAGCCTCCCGCAATGCGGGAGGCTTTTTGTTTTCCTTCTTGAACTTTGACTTTACTATCACAGAATGGCTAGTAATATAGGTACTAATTGCCTATATATTGACAATATTATTCATAGTAGTATAATATTATATATAAAGTTCTTTGATGGTTGAGGCAGGCATAAAGCGGTCCAGTCATGACACTGGACCATTCTATGCCCTCCTCAATCCCGAGGCTGGCAAATCAAAACATCGCAACCAACAACGCTTAGTGATGAAAACTGCCACCTGCCGCAATCAGCCCCAGCAAGAAGAAGACCGGCCGACCACTGACTGGTCCCCGATGCTCGACGATGTCCCACTGGACCCGTTTGCTCGACCGAGCTATGTAAGCGATCGGACCGCTGAAATTCAGCAACCCGTCCTGCCTTCTTAGTCAGCGCGCCTGCCAAAAACACAACCGACATGTGCACCACACCTCTGTCGGTTTTTTATTTTCACAGATTATAGCAATTTTGTTATATCCCCGTTTTAACAACGGCATGCAGATCAAGGCACAGCGGTGACACAGACAGAGCCTTGATCTGCTTACTAGTTGAAGGTGTTGGCGGCCCGTTCCCTTCCTTCAGAAATGATCATGGCAACTGCATCAGCTGCACGCTTTGCCACCTTCTTGATCTCATCAAGCTCGGCTGGCTTGAATTCACCCACGATGAAATCCATGAGCTTCTCCCCTGTCGGCTTCTTCGGCTTGCCAGTCGGAGTTGTTGGACAAATACCGATTTTCACTCGAACGAAAGCCTCGGTCTTGATAGCTCGTTTGATGGATTCAATACCCTTATGTCCGCCTGACCCTCTGTTGAAGACGATCTTCATTGCGCCAATCGGCATATCGAGATCATCCTGGATGACGATAAGCTTCTCCGCCTTCTTCGAACTGTTCACAAGGTCGCTGACACTTTTGCCAGACTTGTTCATGAATGTCTCGGGCAGGAGGACTGTCACCTTTTCGGTACCGGTTTTTGAAAGTTCGGAATCCACCTCGCCCTGAGAAAGGAGCGATGCGTATTTCGCACTTTGGACAAAGTCAGGGAAATCATTTTTCTTTACGAAAGCGGCGGCGGCAATCCTTCCGGCATTATGCCGAGTATCCTTGTATTCTTCTCCTGGGTTTCCGAGTCCGACGACGATATGCATGGCGGTTTGGGTTATTTTCTTGATTCTAGCATAACTTATAGTATCATTTGAACATGTATAAAAATCCCGACGAGACGGCAGGTGCCGCACAAAGCGCTGATCCGTTCGCATCCGAAATCGCAATCGACCTAAACAGCGAAGACGGGATGGGTGCCCCCGACAAGCAGGCCGAAAAGAAGCAGAAGAAGGAGTCTTCGTCTTGGGGCTTTTTGCTCATCCTTTTTGCGATCCTTCTTCCGATCAGGCTCTTCGTTGCCGAGCCTTTTCTCGTATACGGAGACTCGATGCAGCCGACATTTGAGACCGGCGACTACCTTATCGTTGACGAGCTCACATATCGACTCCGGGAGCCTCGACGAGGAGACGTGATCGTTCTTAAGCCGCCGTATGACGAGAAAAGGCATTTCATAAAGCGGATCATCGGCCTTCCCGGCGAGACAGTCATCGTCAAAGGATCCGAAGTCACGATCATCAACTCCGAGCACCCTGCGGGCATGAAGCTTGCGGAACCCTATGTCACTCTCCAGAGCGACAAGGAAAGCCGAGTCACGCTTACTTCTACCGAGTATTTCGTGGCTGGCGACAACCGGTCAGTAAGCTTCGATTCAAGGAGCTGGGGACCCCTTCCCGCGGCTAACATTAACGGCCGAGCCCTATTCCGTTTGTATCCTTTCCCTACTATGAGTATACTGCCGGGCAGCATCAAGGATGCCAACTACGGTAGATAACCCTCCAATATGTCAGATAAAAACGCTGAAAAAAACCCGATTCACAAGAATCACCACAAGGCAGAATCGACTGCACGACACTACGGATTCAATGCTTTTCCCGGCCTTGCCGTGGAAAAGCAGGACATCCTGAAGTCGAAGAATTTCAAGGACAGCAAGAAGACGACGTTCGTAGACAAGGACTCCGCCATGAGCTTCGACAACCTGCTCGAAGAGAAGATCGCGATCATGCGCGCATACATCGACAAGAAGATGAACGACCTTCATCAGCCTCCGATGATCTCATACAGCGGACCTCGTGAAGGGAACCCTCACGCCCCTGAGAAGTCCAAGATCAAGACATTCAACATCGACATCCTGAGCAATGCGAAGAGCATCGCGGATGCGATCGTGATCGAGACCGCATACGTCATCCTCAAGGAACATCTCACTGACGACTCCGAGCTCCTCATCGAGATCAACTCGATCGGAGACAAGGACTCGTTTGCGAAGTTCACGAAGGACTTCGTCGCATTCGGAAAGAAGCGAGTTGCGGACATCCCTGCAGAGATAAAGCAGGCGTTCAAGAAGGATCCATTCGTGCTGTTTACATGCAAAGAAGAGGAATGTTTCGCTCTTCAGGAAGAGGCGCCCAAGCCGATGAGTTATCTGTCAGAGGTCAGCCGGGACCATTTCCGCGAAGTCCTTGAATACATCGAGTCTCTCAATCTCCCCTACACCATCAACCACTCGCTGATCGGCAGCAAGCACCATTCTTCAGGAACGGTATTCCAGATCGTGAAGCTTACGGATACGGGAAAAGTTGATGCCAACGGCGAGAAGAAAATGAAGCGAGAGATCGTTGCCATCGGGGAACGGTACAATACGATCTCGAAGAAGGCCTGGGGCAAGAAAGAAGTCCCTGCGGTAGGAGTCACAATGCTCATCGATGAGAAGGGCGTAAAAACTGACAAGCCTGCAAAGGCGCTCGTCGAGGAAGCACGGTTCTACTTCATCCAGCTCGGATACGACGCCAAGCTCAAGAGTCTCTCCATCATCGAAATGCTTCGCGTGGCAAACATTCCCGTCCACCAGTCACTTTCACGGGACAAGATTACGAGCCAGCTTGCAGCTGCAGAAAAGCTCAACGTTCCGTACATTCTCCTTCTTGGACAGAAGGAAGCTATCGAAAACAGCGTCACCGTCCGGCACGTCCAGACGCGAGCACAGGAAACCGTGAAGCTCGAGAACCTGATCGAGCACCTCAAGAAGCTCAAGTAAGAAAAGAAAAATAAAGAGGCCCCGTTCTGCATTGTGCAGAACGGGGCCTTTGCTTGATGACAACGCCACCTTATCTAGGGATGATCACCTTGGCCTTCGTCGCCTTCGAAATGGTTTCGGAAAGAGCCTCCGTTAAATGAGGCCTGTCCTGATTCGCAGGATCATAAACGACCCTGTAAGCCAGAGTTTTTCCATTCACGTCAAAGAACAAGAGGTTGTTTACCCCTGAGGTATCGTGACAATCAGAGTTGAGGACTGAGAAAATGGCCGACAGCGGAAGATAAGGACTGCCAGCCTGTTTCCAGATCGCCGAGAACCGAATTCCTTGCTGGAAATGAATGTCCTTGGCAAAGAGTTCGACAGGATCGAGACTCACACTGAGTCCCAGAAACGGGGCCAGAGAATCCTTACAGCAAAGGTGCAGCTTTTCAGCTATCAATTGCATATGTGATTTTTCAATCACGAGGTCGTTTGACCAGGGTTCCAACTCCACTTTACAGTCCTCCAGAATCCTTCTCGGATCGAAAAAAACCGGACCCGACGCCTTTATTCGCTTTTCCATAGTTCGGGAGTTTCTATTGTTTGCAGTTTTCAAATACCAATTTTACGCGTTACAGCGTACCAAAAACGGCTATTGCAATCAATGGTTGCACATGATATATTGAGTCACCTATGATTAACGTCAATATACAGAAAAACCCAAACGAGAGCGCTTCTTCGGTCCTCCGACGATTCACGAAGAAGGTTCAGGAGTCTGGCGTCCTCAACCGAGTCCGATCGATCAAGTACACTGAAAGAACTCTTTCATACTACAAGACGAAGAAGAAGGCTCTTGAGAAGCTCAAGCGACAGCTCGAGCGAGAGCGACTCATCAAGCTTGGAAAGCTTGTCGTTCCGACAAGACGGTAGTCTGTCTGGCCCTTGCGCCACAAAACAATATGATGAAGGTACTCTACGAACAGGATTCATTTGCAATATCTTCAACCGTGAAAAACGCACCGAGAGTCAAAGGTGTGTTTTTTCGTGACATAAAAAATGAAGTTCTTGGCAAAGACTATGAGCTGAGCCTCGTCTTCGTCGGAAAGACAAGAGCAAGAACGCTCAATAGGACGCATCGACAAAAAGATTACGCCACCGACATCCTGAGCTTCTCGATCGACAAAGAGATGGGCGAAATATTCATTTACGGACCCAAAGCAGAGAGCAAGGCGAAAGAATTCGATAAAACTTTCGCTGAATACCTTCCATTTTTATTTATCCACGGGCTATTCCATTTGAAAGGATTCGATCATGGTAGTAGAATGGAAAGCGAAGAAGCAAGAGTTCGAAGCTTGTTCAGAGTTTAAATTTATCAGCTTATTTCCGCGGACGGACATTTACATACACAATGGCATCAGGTCGAAACACAGCAGTCGGCATCGACGTAGGGACGTACCAAGTAAAGGTAATCGTCGGCGAACTCGATCCTAAGAGCGATAAGGCAGTTCCGCGCATCATCGGATCTGGCATTGCTGAGTCTCGGGGCATGCGCCATGGATTCATCACGAACCAGGCTGATGCCGTCAAAAGCATCAAGGCAGCGGTGTCCGCCGCCGAGAAGTCTGCCGGCTTCCCCATCAAAAAAGCGTATGTCTCTGTCGGAGGCGTCGGCCTCTCCGCAATCATCTCTTTCGGAAGCGTCGTCACGACAAAGGCTGACTCTGAAATCACGGAACTCGACCTTAAGCGGGTTATTGAGGAAAGCGAGAAGGAACTTCCAAACTCGTATATCCAGAATAGAAAGATCATTCACACCGTCCCACTCGAATACCGAGTAGACGGAAAGAAAGTCCTCGGACGACCCCTTGGGCTCAAGGGCGTGAAGCTTGAGTCACGAGTACTGTACATCACTTCCCTTGCGCACCACCTCACGGATCTTTTGAATGCGATCGACGACGCCGACATCGAAGTGCTCGACGTTACTGCCGCGCCTATCGCAGCGAGCCTTGTGACACTGACAAAGACGCAGAAGATCGCAGGCTGCATTCTTGCAAATATCGGATCAGAGACGACATCCATCATCGTATTTGAAAACAATATGCCCGTATCCATGGAGATGTTCCAGATCGGCTCGAATGACATCACAAATGACCTTGCGCTCGGCCTCAAAATTTCAATTGAGGAGGCCGAGCAGATCAAGCTCGGACATGGCCGCATCGGCGAGTTCTCAAAGAGGAAAATCGAGGAGATCGTCGTCGCACGACTCTCCGACATCTTCGATCTTATTGAGGACCACCTCAGAAAAATCGACAGAAACGGACTCCTTCCTGCCGGCATCATCCTTACAGGAGGAGGTTCGGGCATCCCGAACATTGAGGAGCTCGCCAAGATGGCACTCAAGCTTCCATCCAAGCAGTCCCGGCTCAGATTCGAAGGCAATTCAAAGAACCTGAGCGCAGACTTTGAATGGGCAGTGGCGTACGGACTCATCCTCCTTAACCTTTCGGATAATCCGGAAGGAGAAGGCTATCCGCCAACATTTGAGCCATTCAAGAAGGCTGGTCTCCAGCTCTGGAAATGGATCAAGCAGTTCCTTCCTTAGGCGTCTTTAACCGCTTTTCGGACTTCATTGAATTTTCATATTGAGCTGCCTTTGGCAGCGTTTTTAGGCAATACTTTAGCCATATTGTCGCCTTTTACAATTAAAATCGCAGTGGTATTATTACGCCATATTAACCGGAAGCCATGTCGTGCTCCTGCGCACGATGAGTTTCAATTTTTATAAAAATCATGCCTCAAGTAAAACCAGAAGTAGAAACATTTGCACGAATTAAAGTTGTTGGAGTCGGAGGTTCAGGAAAGAACGCGACCAACCACATGATCAACGCCAAGGTAAAGAGCGTAGATTTTCTTGCAATCAATACAGACGCACAGGACCTCCACCACTCTCTCGCAAAGAAGAAGATTCACATCGGAAAGAATCTCACGCGAGGACTCGGAGCGGGCATGAATCCCGAAGTCGGAAAGCGAGCGGCAGAAGAGACGAAGGAAGAGATCCAGGAGGCGCTCAAGAACTCTGACATGGTATTCGTCGCAGGAGGTCTCGGAGGAGGAACATGCACAGGAGCAGGACCTGTAGTCGCGAAGATCGCCCGAGAGATGGGTGCCCTCACGATCGGCGTCGTCACGAAGCCGTTCATGTTTGAAGGACAGTCACGAATGCGACTTGCAGAGCAAGGTCTCGACGACCTCAGCAAGGCAGTAGACGCCCTTGTGGTCATTCCAAACGACAAGCTCCTCGGAGCAGTCGGAAAGGATACGACGGCAAAGCAGGCATTCAGCATGTGCGACGAAGTGCTTCGACAGGCAGTTGAAGGCATCTCTGACCTCATCACCATGCCTGGTACTGTCGGTAACATCGACTTCGCCGACATTCGAGCGGTACTCGAAGATGCAGGCTCAGCCCTTATGGGTATTGGAACTGCGAGTGGAGAAAAGCGAGCCGAAGAAGCGGCACGAGCAGCCATCAGCTCCCCTCTTATCGATGTCTCTATCCACGGAGCGAAAGGCGTTCTCTTCTCTATCGCATCTGGAGACGACCTCACTATGTGGGAAATCCAGGAGGCTGCGAAAATCATTACTGACTCTGTCGACCCTAATGCCAAGATCATCTTCGGTACGGTCAAGGACGAGAAGCTCAAGAAGAATGAAATCAAGATCACCGTTATCGCAGCCAACTTCCCTGACTCTCCTGTTACTCGACGGGCATTCTCGCTTTCTCCAGAGCCATCACGAAATGAGATCGAGAGCCCGGCCCCTGAAGCTCGACGAGGCATCTTCAATTCATTCGGAGGCGGAAACCCGGCCCCTCAGCAGCAGGCGCCTCAGGCAATCCAGCAGCCGGCTCCCCAGGCTCCTCAGCAGCCCGTACAGCAGGCTCCAGTGCAGGAAATGAAGCGACCTGAAGCCCCGGCTCCTATCCAGACAACTGACGATGACGATGAATGGGGTGCGGTTCCGGCTTTCCTTCGACGAAACAAGCTCAAATAAACTTCAAACAGCCACTTTGCCCAGAACGGATATTTTCCTGCTGGAAAATTCCTCGAGCTCGCTCCGTCGAGCCTCGCTAGTCTGGGCAAAGTGGCTGTTTTTCGTTTATAAGAAAAAGAAAGCATCAAGTCTCTGTAAGGCCTTTTTTATTTTCGTAAGCAAAACCGACATAAGACACAGAGACAAAGGAGCCGGACCGAGATATAATGGACTTCTATGAACACATACGATCTCATCATCATCGGAGGCGGGCCGGCAGGAGTCGCAGCGGGAGTATATGCGTCGAGAAAGCAGCTCAAGACGCTTTTTCTCACGGGCGATTTCCAAGGCCAGAGCTCGGTATCGGAAGGCATCGAGAACTGGATCGGCACCGTTAAGATCAGCGGAGCCGACCTTTCAAAGAACCTCGAGACACACCTCCGGACGTATGCCGGCGACATCGTAGATATCAAGACAGGAGCGTGGGTCAGCGCAGTTGAAAGCACAGGCACGAAGGAAGCTCCTGAATTCAAAGTGACAGCGAAGTTCAGCGGCGGCGAGACCGAAGAATCATTCTCTTCAAAAGCTGTTCTCGTTACGACAGGAAGCACGAGACGAAAGCTCCCCGCCCTCAACGCCGACATCTTCGAGCATAAGGGTCTCACCTACTGTGCAACATGTGACGGACCTATCTTCAGCGGCCAAGACGTCGCGGTCATAGGAGGAGGAAATGCAGCCTTCGAAAGCGCAGCCCAGCTCGCGGCATACTGCAATACAGTGACCATCATCAACCGACGAGATGTATTTCGTGCAGACCCGGTCACGGTTGAGAAGGTGTGCGCCAAGGAAAATGTCAAAGTCCTTACTAACGTACAGGTTGTCGAGGTTAAGGGAAATAAATTCGTAAGCGGTCTTACATACAAGGAGAATGGCTCTGAGGAAACGAAAGAGCTTCCGGTCACAGGAATCTTCGTCGAGATTGGCCTTATTCCGAATACTATGTTTCTCAACGGCGTCGCGGAGCTCGATGAGTCAGGAAAGATTATCGTTAATCCGAAGACCCAAGAAACAAGTGTGCCGGGACTTTGGGCTGCCGGAGACTGTACGGACGGCCTCTACCACCAGAACAATATTGCTGTCGGGGACGCAGTCAAAGCGCTCGAAGATATTTACATGAAGCTCGCAACGCGATAAGGATCGGCAGACCGGCCTTAGAATGAACGATTGTGCCCAGAAACGAGCCTGTACCATGGCTCGTTTTGGTTTTGCCATGATATAGTTGTAGGCATGAATACTGAACAACTACAGCGAATGAGAACCGGACAGGGCTTCATTGCCGCACTCGACCAGAGCGGCGGGAGCACGCCGAAGGCCCTTGCAGCCTACGGCATCACCGAAAGCGCATACAGCAATGAGGCAGAAATGTACGACCTCGTTCATCAGATGCGAACACGAATCATCACAAGCCCGGCATTCAGCAGCGAACGCATCTTGGGTGCCATCCTTTTCAAGCACACAATGCGAAACCAGATCGAAGGCCTTGATACTGCCGATTATCTTTGGCAGAAAAAAGGCATCATCCCTTTTCTCAAGATTGATGACGGACTTGCGGATCAGTCAAATGGCGTCTGTCTCATGAAGCCAATGCCGGAATTGGCAGGGCTTCTTGCCGAAGCAAAGAGCAAGAACATCTTTGGAACAAAGATGCGATCGGTCATCAAGGAAAATAACGAGGCAGGCATCGCAGCGGTCGTTGACCAGCAGTTCGAAGTTGCTAAGCAGATCATCGCCGCGGGACTTGTACCTATCGTGGAACCAGAGGTAGACATCAACGCAACAGACAAACCGGGCATCGAGACAGCGCTTCGGGACAAGCTATTGGCATCGCTCGACACCCTATCCCCTGACCAGCTTGTCATGCTCAAGCTCACGATCCCGAGCGAAGACAATTTCTACGCACCGCTCATCGCACATCCGAACGTTGTTCGAGTTGTGGCTCTCTCTGGAGGCTATAGCAGAGAGGAAGCAAATGAAAAGCTCGCTCGAAACCACGGTCTCATTGCGAGCTTCAGCCGGGCTCTCAGCGAAGACCTGAATGCTGGCCAGACTGAGGAAGAATTCGATACAGCACTCAGAAGCACAGTGGAAGGCATCTACCAGGCATCGATACGGTAGCAACCTCGCGACACCAAGAAATAAACAAAGCAAGGCCTGCCTCGTAAAGAGGCGGGCCTTGCTGATTAGCGAGTACACGACTTGCACAACTTCCCTAGTCGGCAATATCAAGCTTTCGAGCTGCGAGCTGCGTCAAAGGTGGCTGAAGTACGAGCGTCATGATGATTACCCACATTCCGATCGAGATGAGCATGTTTGCAGAGGCCGGGTCACCGATGGCAGCAAGGCCGCTATATGCAACCTGGATAAGCAGGACGGCCGGAATAACTCCGGTCTCCCGAACCCAAGACATGAAAAGCATCTCCTTTGCCGTGAATTTGCTCCGGCCCCCGATGAGCCCGAGCGAGACGAAGACAGTAATCGGCCGGATAATGAATATGAAAATGAGACCGGCGATAATTCCGAACAAGGCATGCTCCACAAGGTCGCTGATGTTTATAAGCGCCCCAAGCACGATGAATACGCTCGGCTTCGCGATTCCCTCAATGAGCTGATTGAAGAAGGTTTCAGTCTTATGGACCCGTTCATTGAGCACGACAAGAAGGCCGGCCACGAAGCTCGCAAGATAGCCGCTGCCGCCGAAAAGCGCGGCGAAGGCATAGGCCATGATCGGAATCGCGATGAAGAATCCGATATCAGCATGACATTCCGCCCTGAGCATTCGCTGACGAACGAAGAATCTGATAGCGAGGAATCCGGCCACTCCGACCGAAGCTCCGATGAAGGACTCGACGAGCAGGAAGTTCAATGACTCAAGCGAGAGCAAAGCCTTTGCGCCAGCTCCGATGCCTTCGAACGAACCGTTCACGCCGAGATATGCAACAAATGCGAGAGTGACGAGGGTTCCGGTCACATCAGTCAATGCACTTTCAGAGACGACGATGTCCTTGATTCGCTCTTTCTTGAACTTAAGTTCCTTAAGCACCGGGATGATTGCCGCCGGATCAGTCGATGCGAGAATGGCACCGAGAAGCAGCGCGACGGATACGCTCATACCGAAGCCGGCCGTCAAGCTGACCCAATGCAGGCCCTGAGCGAACATGAACGTCGAGAGCCCCAATCCAACCGTCGAGAGCAGCAATGTAGGAAGCACGATCTTCTTGAAGCTGGTGAACGAGATTTCAAGACCTCCACCGAAGAGGATGTATACAGCAGAAATGGTAACGATCATGTTCAGGATGACCTGATTCTCGACAAGAGGACGAAGCAGGCTGTTCATGCTTATCCCGATGAACAGAGCCACAAGAAATGACGGGAAAATAGTTCCTCTTGAGAGCGAATGCGAGATGGTTCCAAGCAGGAAGAGGCCTCCGACAAGGAAAAGCGGGATTATGGCTGAGTTTCCGTGGCCGAAGGGCAACGACTCTGAGAATTGGACGAACAATGCATTGAACACCGCGAAGATACCTACGCTGACAACAAGAAGGAACAGCGAAGAATGATGCTTTAGTTTTGTAAACATGTGAATTGACTTAACTTGTTATTAACAAAGCAAAAAGCCACGTGTGCGCGCGGCTTTGTACCTGACTGAAGGCTAGGCGTACTAGTCACGTTCAGTACTAAGTCGTGGAGGCATAACTATTCTGCTTTTGTGGGCGATACAGGACTCGAACCTGTGGCATCAACAACGTCAATGTTGCGCTCTACCAACTGAGCTAATCGCCCGAAATAGGACCTATTCAATGTACCAGAGAATCGGACTCTTATCAATTCCTCGCCCCGCCTTTGCGTTCATCGGCACAAACAAGCCGGTCCCCTGGCCTTTTTTGCCTTTTCCCGGCAAAAGTGTTATATTGCAATCCGCATGGCCCTATCGTCTAACGGTTAGGACACGGCCTTTTCAAGGCTGTAATCGGAGTTCGATTCTCCGTAGGGTCACAGATTTAAGGAGCTGAGGCTCCTTCTCGGCGGCTATTTTACTGGATATGAGGAAATCGGTCAGGAATCCCCTGCTCCGTCGTCTTATATTGTGAGCGCAGAAGCGTTCTGGATTATCAGTCTAATTCTCATAATCACATGACGAACAACATTAAAATTGGGCATAAAATAGCGGCTCTGGCCGCAACCGTTGCACTTGTCGCCGGAATCGCGCTGATTCCCTCTCAGGCGTCAGCGGCACTCTATAGGCAGCTTCAGATCGGCATGAGCGGCAGCGACGTTCGGGAACTCCAGACTTTCCTGGCCGCAGATTCTTCTATATATCCGGAAGGCTTGGTAACGGGCTATTTCGGATCGCTTACGAAAGCGGCAGTAGCCCGATTCCAGGCGAAGTACGGAATTTCCGCAGTAGGAAGAGTGGGTCCAATCACTCTCGCAGCCATCAATTCACGAATGGGAGGCGCAGTAGGGGCTGACACGGCAGCGCCCGTCATAGGTCCAGTATACGTAAACGTGAGCAACTCAAATGCGACGCTTTCATGGAATACAAGCGAAGGTGCATCTGCAGTGGTATACTACAGCCAATCGCCGCTCGCATTGACGGAAGCGTCAGCACTGACAGGCATCAACATTTCGGGAGCAACCGCTCTCGCAAATACGAGCCTCAGCCTGACACATGGAGTCACCATTCCGAATCTCCAGAGAAATACGACATACTACTATTCAGTCTATGTCAGGGATGCATCAGGAAATGTGAATATCACATGGCCGTCGACATTCAGGACAAACTAGCTAGCAGATACGCATAGACCCGTCTTAGCAAAGCAGCCCGGCGCTTAAATCGCAGCCGGGCTGCTTCGTTGTGGCATCGACAGGCCCTATCTGCTATATTTCAAACGTGAAAATACTTTCGATAGAGACAAGTTGCGATGAGACGGGAATCTCCATGATCGAGGCATCTGGCACGGCAGCCCGGCCGAAGCTTCGGGTTCTTGGCAACGCCCTCTTTTCGCAGACTGAAACCCATGCAGAGTACGGCGGCGTTTTTCCCATGATGGCAAAGCGAGAGCATGTTAAAAATATCGTGCCGCTTTTTAGATCATGCATGGCACAGGCCATCGACTCATGCGCAAACGGAGGGATTCAGCACGAGACTCTGTCACCTGAAATATCAGCTTTTACCGAACAGACTGTTCGAGATATCCTAAGTCGAGAGAACGATCTTGCAGACCAGCTCCTCAAGGCACTTGGTCAAATGGAATCACTGGACTTCGACTACATTGCGGTCACAGAGGGACCCGGACTCGAGCCGACTCTCTGGGTGGGCATAAGCTTTGCAAAAGCACTTGCAGTTATTTTCAATAAGCCGATCATTCCCGCAAACCACATGGAAGGACATATGGTGTCAGTACTCATGTCAGGCGATGCAGGCGACGATGAGACAGTCAGCAGCGATGCGAGTCCCAGAGTCATCTTCCCCGCTCTGGCTCTGCTTATCTCCGGAGGCCATACCGAGCTCGTACAAGCTGACGCCTGGGGTTCGTACAAGATACTCGGACAAACAGTCGATGACGCCATAGGCGAAGCTTTCGACAAGGTCGCGCGACTTTTGAACCTCCCGTATCCGGGCGGACCGAAGATCTCGAAGCTCGCAGCAGAAAGCCGAGCTGAGGGCCTGGCCGCGGCATATGCGAATGCGCATGGCGCAAGACTGTGGAATATGCCGCGGCCAATGCTCCACTCAAAGGATTTCAATTTCTCATTTTCAGGAATCAAGACTGCGGTTCTCTATGGCGTGAAAGACAGACTTGCTGCTACAAGCCAGGCAGAACTTGAAGAGCCAGAAAAGAAGATGCTCGCTGAGGAATTCGAAAATGCAGTAACCGAAGTCATTGTCCGAAAGACCGAAAAAGCACTCAGGGAGTCAGGCGCCCGGTCGCTCATCATCGGCGGCGGTGTTATTGCGAACATTTATATACGAAATGCATTCAAAGAGCTGATCTCCCGAGAATTTTCAGCCACCGAAGAAGACGGCGCGCCTACGGTCACATTGTTTACGCCATCACTCGACCTTTCGACTGACAACTCTGTCATGATCGGCGTCGCGGGATATCTCCGACTCATCGCAGCTCAAGCCGCTGGATCAGAGGGTGCGGCCACGTACCAGCCAACTGACCTGGCCAAGCTTTCTGATCTCAAAGCGCGAGGGAATCTTGGGTATTAGTCAAACCGGCACGCAACGCCCCGACCCTTATCCAAAGGCCCATTTTCTGCTAGACTGGACCTATTATGAATGAAAAAAACTATATCGAGCCTGACATCCCGAAGGCCCTCTTATCACCTTACAATCCTCAGACAACTGAGGCGGTGGTCATCGATATCGAAGATAAAAGCGGCTTGGCGAATCCCGACACATGCATCGAGCAGGGTCTGACGACCAAGGATGCCGAGAGCTTTTCAATCATTCTCCCTCCCCCGAACGTAACAGGAACACTCCACCTCGGACACGGTCTCATGCTTACGCTTCAGGACATCAGCTCGCGGTTTGAGCGAATGCGAGGCAAGCAGGTTCTCTGGATTCCCGGAACCGACCATGCGGCTATCGCAACGCAGTCAAAAGTTGAGAAAGACATTTCAAAGAAGGAAGGAAAAAGCAGGTACGACCTTGGACGTGAAGAAATGCTCAAGCGGATCAATGCATTCGCCATGGAAAGCCATGACACCATCGAGAAGCAGATCAAGCGAATGGGTGCATCTTTGGACTGGTCTCGAGAAGCGTTCACACTCGACGAAACTCGAAACAAGGCAGTTCGAACAATGTTCAAGCAGATGTATGATGACGGACTTATCTATCAGGGCAATCGACTCGTGAACTGGGATCCGAAGGGCCAGACGACTATTTCCGACGATGAGATCGTATACGAAGACCGAGAATCGACACTCTATACATTCAAGTATTCAAAGGACTTCCCTATTTCTATTTCAACGACTCGACCCGAGACGAAGATCGGAGACGTTGCCGTTGCTGTTCATCCTGAAGACGAACGGTACGCGCAGTATGTGGGACAGGTTTTCAATATAAAGTTCTGTGGCTCGCAAATCGAGATCAAAGTTATCGCTGACAAGGAAGTCGAGAAAGACTTCGGAACAGGAGCACTTGGAGTTACTCCGGCTCATAGCATGATCGATTGGGATATGGCAAAGCGACATGACCTCCGAACTGATGTTCAGGTTATCGATGAAAAGGCGCGGATGATGGTGGATGCGACTTCCCCGCTTTTTGATGCTGAGAAAAATATCGGAATGAAGACAACTGAAGCACGGGAGAAAGTCGCTGAATGGCTTCGAGAGCAGGGCCTTATGGAAAAGGAAGAGAAAATCCAGCAGCGAGTTTCAACTGCGGAGCGGACAGGGGCTATCATCGAGCCGCTTCCAAAGACCCAGTGGTGGATTGCAGTAAACAAGCCGTTCAAGATGCGACATTCGAGCATTGACGGCATCAGGACCGGCGAAATGGTTACGCTCAAGGAAATCATGCAGAAAGCAGTTTCTGAAGGACAGATCAATCTCCTTCCCGAGCATTACGAAAAGACATATTTCAACTGGATCAATAACCTGAACGACTGGTGCATCTCGAGGCAGATCTGGTACGGACATCGGATTCCGGTCTGGTACAAAAAGGACGCTGCCGGCAATATTATCGAGACTCGATGCGACATTCTCTCACCTGAAGAAGCAGACCTTTCTGACGCCACAGAATGGTCTCAGGACGAAGATACGCTCGATACATGGTTCTCATCAGGCCTTTGGACCTTCTCTACCATGGGCTGGCCTGAAGCCTTTGATGCCTCAACTGGAAAAATGAAGCCTGGCACCGACCTCGCTCGATTCCATCCAACAAGCATTCTGGTTACTGGACCGGATATCATCTTCTTCTGGGTAGCGCGAATGATCCTCATGACGGGCTATGGCCTTGGCCAGATTCCGTTCTCGAAAGTGTATTTCAATGGAATCATGCGAGACATGCAGGGACGAAAGATGTCGAAGTCTCTCGGAAACGGAGGCGACCCGATGGAGATTGCAGAGAAGTACGGCGCCGACGCCCTCCGAATGTTTTATGCGATGGCGACGGCGCCGGGCACAGACACTCGAGTAGATGAGAACAAAATCAAGGGCTTCAAGAACTTCGCAAATAAGATATGGAATATCACGAGGTTCGTTCTTACTGGAACGAAGACGGCGGGACCTGGCAGCGTCGAGGTAGCGTATGATGCAGGCTTCTCAGCATGGTCTGAACGAGACGCCACACTCATTGCAGAGCGAGATGAGCTCTTCAAGACAGTTACGAAAGAGATCACCGAGTACAAGTACCATCTCGCATCGGAGAAGATCTACCAGTATGCATGGAGCACGTTTGCCGATATCATTCTTGAAGAGAGCAAGCTCATTTTCAATGGCCGACAGGAAAAGATCGATGCCGAGAATCCAGAAAAAAATCTGACCGCTCTTCCTGCCGGAACGGACGCCGAGAAGATTTCCCGAGCGCAGTTTTTGCTTCATACGCTCAGATCTCTCGTCACCGTCCTTCATCCATTCATGCCGCATGTCACCGAAGAACTCTGGTCACTTCTCAACACGGGTGAGAGCCTCGCAGACAGGAATCGTGATACAATCAAGCCAACAGATCTTCTGATGGCTCAAAAATGGACATACTAAATTCCCTTTTACAAATAAGCCAGGCACCGTCACTGGCATTTGAAGTATTCGTCATCTCATTCATAGGCGGCTTGCTGCCTGCGCTCGTCTGGCTGTGGTTCTGGATGCATGAAAGCCACGACCATAAGGAGCCCAGGAGCGTGCTCTGGCTGACATTCCTCTTCGGAATGGCCGGGGTATTTCTCGTATTTCCCCTTCAAGCACTCATGGGATACATGCTTGGCGAGCCTCTGAACAGCACCAGCAAGACCCAGACATTCATATGGGCAGGCCTCGAGGAGCTCATCAAGTACCTATGTGCACTTGCGATCGCCTTGCGAATACGAAAAGGCGTTTTTGACGAGCCGATCGATGCATTCGTATACCTCATGACAGCAGCGCTCGGGTTCTCCGCTCTTGAGAACATGCTTTATCTCATAGACCCGCTGCTCAAGGGCGAGACACTCATAAGCCTCATGACAGGAAACCTTAGATTCATGGGAGCAAACCTTCTCCATGTCGCATCCTCAGGAGTCCTTTCGCTCTTCATTGGAATGGCATACTACAAACCGTCATATATTCGAAAATTCTGGACGCTTATAGGCCTTCTGGTAGCAACCGTATTGCACGCGCTCTTCAACTTACTTATAATATGGATATCGGAAGCAGGGGCGGAAAAAGGAATGATCTTTGTCGCCTTCTCGTACGTATGGATCACGCTGATCATACTCATCCTTGCACTTGAAAAAGTGAAGACCATTAAAGAATTTTAAAATACTGAACATGAAAAAGAGATCTTTTTTTGAAAGGCTGACAGGCAGCGTAAATATCGACGAGGACGAACTGTTCCAGCCTGAGGAGATCGAGGAAGAGGTCCAGGAAATCCGACGGCCGAGCCTCCAGTCAAGCAAGTCATCATGGATGGAAGAGCAGGCCGGCGAAGGCGAGCTCTCTGTCGACGTGTACCAGACACCAGATGAAATCATCGTAAGGGCCCTAGTTCCAGGAGTTCGAAAGGACGATATGGACATCTCCATCTCCCGAGACTCAATCACCCTTCGGGGCTCACGACGAGAGGAGCGGACAGTCTCAGACCAAGATTATATCGTTCAGGAACTCTACTGGGGCTCATTCTCTCGAACGGTCCGACTTCCGCATGAAGTGGACATCGAGCATGCAGAGGCAGTCGAGAGCCAGGGCGTTCTCACCATCAAGCTTCCCCGGGTCGACAAGGACCGACAGACGAAGCTTAGAATCAAGTCCGTTTAGCCCACCCTTTTGCCTTTTCATCCCAAAAAAACTTTCACGACAAAGAATCAGATGGGCAAAATTGAATAAGGTTGACCAAAGAAAAAACCCACTCATTGGTGGGTTTTTTCTTTTAAGGAGTTTGTTATGCTGCGACTTCTTCTTTCTTTGGAACCGACTTCTTTGGAAGCACGTTCTTCTTCTTTCCTTCGACAACCTTGTTGACGACGAGGAGGTTATGAGCAGTGTCTGAGACCTGCGCACCCTTTGACATCCAGTGCTTGATCCGATCTGCCTTGAGGATAGTTCCGTCCTTTCGGAAGCTGTGTGAACCGAGAATTTCTAAGAATTTGCCGCTCTGAGCTGCATTTTTTGAGTCTGTAAGGACAAGCCGGAATGACGGCTCGTTTTT
Source organism: Minisyncoccota bacterium (assembly GCA_036405975.1). GTDB lineage: Bacteria > Patescibacteriota > Minisyncoccia > Phycocordibacterales > CAIZLB01 > VEQN01. Next base: position 26,050 of record DASWWM010000026.1, read on the forward strand.
TCGCCCTACTCGCTGAAGTCGTATCATTAACATAAGTGGATAGATAGTATCAAAAAGGCCTTATAACGTCAATCACCCAGTTCAGCGGGCAAAAAGCCCTTCAGACGGCCTGATACGGCCCTGAAATGACCCAGGAGCCCGATATGCAGGCTGCCTGATTTCTGGTAGCATATAAGCCATATATGAACAATAAACTCATTGGGACAATATCCCTAAATGCCAAAGGAAAAGGCTTCGTGGAGGTCGAGGGACGAGAGGAGGATATTCCAGTCGAATCCTACGACATTCTGACTGCCCTACCGGGCGATACAGTCGAGGTAGAGCTCTACAAGGGCTTCAGAGGCGCTGAATACGGCAAAGTGCTCCGAATCACCGAGAGACGCAAGACACAGTTCGTAGGGACCCTCATAAAGGGCGAAAACACCTCTTGGTATAACCAGGACCCTGAAGGATACAGCGACATCAAGGACACCTTCGTTTTGGCTCCAGACGACCGACGGGCAAACGTTATCATCAAGGTCTCATCTCCTGACGCTCGAGAAAGCGTAAAGGCCATCGCCAGCATCGACTTCGAGAACTGGGCCCTGAGGGACGGACGAGTGCCTCCAGGAACCCTTCTTCGGGTTATCGGAGAAAAGGGCGAGAACAATGCCGAGATGGAATCAATCGTTCTTGAACGAGGATTCGATACGACATTTGACGAAGAAGTGATCGCGCAGGCAGAAGATGCAGCAAAGGAATACAGCTCGCTCGCTCCTTCAGCCGAAGAGCTCGCTTCACGCCGAGACATGCGAGGCGTCTTCACCGCGACAATCGACCCATTCGATGCCAAAGACTTCGATGACGCCCTCTCCATCCGACCGCTCAAGCCCGAAGAGCGACGACTTTGGTCACATGATACAAAGAGCTACAGTGGCGCAGAACTTCCTGATGCTTTCTATGAAGTCGGTATCCATATCGCTGACGTAGCTCACTATGTACGACCAGGAACGGCGCTCGACCAGGAAGCAAGGCGGCGAGCATTCTCTGTGTACCTTGTGGACCGAACAATTCCGATGCTTCCATCCGTTCTCTCAAACGGCATGTGCAGCTTGAACCCGCATGAGGACCGATTCGCCTTCTCTGCCATTTTCACCATGACAAAAGACGGGCATATCTTGGACAAATGGTTTGGCCGAACAATCATCCATTCTGACAAGCGATTCTCATACGAAGAGGCGCAAGAAGTGCTGGACAAAGTGACGCTCAAGAAGCCGTTTACTGAGGACGGAACGTTCGACGAATCAATGATTGATCCGAACAACCCTAATGCATGGAGACAAGCACCTTATGCGGTCGAACTTGTTGAATTCAACCGACTTGCAAAGGAAATGCTCAAGGGACGAAAAGAAAAGGGATCAATCGATTTCGAAACGACGGAGATCAAGTTCAAGCTCGATGAGCTCGGCCGACCTATCGCTGTATACAAGAAGGAACGACTCGATGCACATAAGCTTGTAGAGGAGTACATGCTTCTCGCCAACCGAGAAGTTGCAGAGTTCGTCTCAAAGCGAAACAAGGAGATCAAGACTGAGAAGTCGGGCGTATACCGAGTGCACAATTCTCCTGACCATGACCGACTTCAGGAACTGGGTATCTTCGTCCGGGCGCTCGGATTCGACTTCAACCCTACCAAGAATGTTTCTCCAAAGGATATCCAGAAGCTTCTTCTCGAAATCGAAGGTTCGCCCGCTGAGCCAATCATTAAGGTCGCGACGCTTCGCTCAATGGCCAAGGCGACATATTCGACTGCGAATACGGGCCACTTCGGTCTTGCATTCGAATTTTATACGCAGTTCACATCCCCTATCCGACGATACCCCGACCTTATGGTTCACAGGATTCTCGCCCTTCTTCTTGAAGGAAAGACTGTGCCCCAGCAGATGGCCGTGACCCTTGAGAAAATCTGCATGGATTCTTCACGACGGGAAGTCGAGGCAGCAGACGCAGAACGGGCTTCAGTGAAATACAAGCAGGTAGAGTACATGATGAATAAGATCGGCCAGACATTCGATGCGACGGTTTCAGGAGTCGCAGAATGGGGCATGTATGTCGAAGAGCCTGAAGCAAAAGCCGAAGGACTTATCCGGCTCAAGGATCTCAAGCCGGATGACTTCTACAGCGTCGACCAGAAGAACTACCGAGTCGTTGGTCAGAATACCAAGACCGAGTTCAATATCGGCGACAAGGTCAAGGTGAAGCTCATCAACGCTGATCTCGATGCGAAGATGCTCGATTTCCAGCTCGTGGTTCCGCAGAAGGCATAGGCAAACCATGTTGCCACCAGCCTGAATGGACAGCATCTGACAAAAGCGGACATGACAAAGTTGTTATGTCCGCTTTTTAATTCCTCATGCCTCTCCCCGTAATGACGGGACAACGGGGAGGATTCAATTAGTTGCCAATTTTCAAAAACCCTCTCGTAACGGGACCGAAGTATCCCACTGCGGGAGAGATGCCGTTCGCCGCCTGGAACCGGGAGAGGGCCGAGCGGGTAGCCGGGCCGAAGTACGTCGTCTCGTTTCCCGCCGAGCCAGGCTGCGGAGCCGGGGCGAGCGAAAACCCCTTGTTGTTCAGGAACCGCTGCAAGGCCTGTACGTCTGCGCCCGTCGAGCCAAGCATCAGGTTCCTGGTGAAGGCCGAAGCCCCGATCGCGGACACTTGCGCTTCTGCGGTCCCGGAGATGCTGCTGGCGGGACATGCCGTGCCAGTCCTCGTACTGAACGCATTGCCAGGAGCACATCCTGTATCTGCAGGATCAGCAACCAGTGCCAGCCCGAAGATGCGCGCAACCTCGGCCTGGGAGATCGCTGCCGAAGAGACTGCGGTTCGGGCTGCGGAATGATTTGCAGAAACAATGGCAGGTGACGAGGATGAGGCAACTTCAGGCTCAGGTGTGCCGTCTGACAATGAGAACGTGACAATTCGGCTGTTGCTGTAATCGGCCACATAGAGAATGTCCCTGGTGTCATCAAAAAATGCTCCGCGAACACCACTCATGCCCGATTGCGTTGTGGCAGCCGCCGCAGTCGTAAAGCCTGCCTGACCGAGCACGTAGCTGGCGTCCATGCCGTTCGCGATGCCGTTCGAGAGGTCGAAGACCTTGACGCGGTGTCCGGCCGTATCAGCCACGAAGAGCAAGTCGTGCTTGTCGCTGTATCCAACCCCTTGCGGAAGCCTGAGTCCCGCAAGGCCGTTGGCTTGAGTACCTGTCACAAAGTCAGGTTGGCCGATGACGTATGTTGCTGGCATATTGTCTGAGATTGCGCCCGAAACATCGAAGACGGAAACTCGACTCGCTGTGGATATTTGTGCTACGAACAAGTATCCGTTCTCCGTATCAAATGCGAGACCGACAGGCTGTCTCGTGCTTGACTGCGTCACTGCTGCCACATTGCTTGTAAAGTCTGCCTGGCCGAGAACATACGAGGCGTCCATGCCGTTGGTAATCCCGTTCGAGAGGTCGAAGACCTTGATTTTGTTAGCTCCGAGCTCTGTCACGTAAAGCCTTTCCAGCGAAGGATCATAAATCGCATCGTAACTATTATTCAAGTTTGACTGCGTAAAAATATTAAAAGTCGTAACGTATGTATCAAAGTCCGGCTGTCCGAGCACGTAGCTGGCGTCCATGCCGTTGGCGATCCCGTTCGAGAGGTCGAAGACGGTGATTCGATGGGACTGCACAATAAAAAGTCTCTCATTCTCTGCATCGTATTCGAGACCTCTCGGCAAAGTCAACCCTGAAGCACCGAGTCCGGCACTGTTGGTATTGAAGCTTGCCTGTCCGAGCACGTAGTCAGGGAGACTGTCGATGAGCGTATTGTCAGGATTCAGGTTGTAAACAAGTACACGGTTATTCGTTTCGTCGGTTGCAAAGAGGCGCTTTCCGATAATATCCATCTCTATCTTTCTCGGATCTACCAAACCGAACCTGTTCGGACCGTTGTTCGTTCCGCTTTTCGCAAATGACTGGGTGATGCCGCCATCCTCGAACTGGCCAAGCACGCCGACTGCCTCCATGCCATTGGTGATGCCACCCGACAAATCAAAGATCATGATACGGTTATTGCCCGCATCAGACACATACAATCGCTCGTTCGCAGAGTCATGGGATACCGTATACGGACTTCGCAAACCGGACTGCGAAGTAGAGGCTGCCGCCGAGATGAAGTCCGGCTGCCCCAGCACGTAGCTCGCGTTCATGCCGTTGGTGATGCCGCTCGAGAGGTCGAAAATCTTGATACGGTTACCTGTAGCTTCCGCCGCAAACAGCAAGCCTGAAGACTCATCGTAGTCCATGTTCACAAGACGGTTGAATCCTGCCTGAGTGTTTGCGGCCACACCGGTAGTAAAACCTGCCTGTCCGATTACATTCGCGGCATCCATGCCGTTCGTGATGCCGTTCGAGAGGTCGAAGACGGAGATTCGATTGGCACCGAAATCTTGAGCGACAAAAAGTAATTCATGCACCGAGTCGTATGCAAGACCTTTTGGCTCTCGCAAACCTGCCTGTGTAACAGCTGCCGCCGCAGACGTGAAGCCAGCTTGCCCGATCACATATGACGCATCCATGCCGTTCGTGATGCCGTTCGAGAGGTCGAAAATTTTTACCCTATTGGCATTCGTTTCCGCAACAAAAAGAAGCCTGCTGGCTGCATCGTAAGCCAGAGCATGTGCCCTGGTGAGTCCATTTTGGGTGTTTGCCGTTGCATTTGATGTGAAGTCCGGCTGCCCCAGCACGTAGCTCGCGTTCATGCCGTTGGTGATGCCGCTCGAGAGGTCGAAGACCAGGACCCTATTGTTTAGGCTGTCTCCGACGAATAGCAGGTCTTGGTTTGAATCAAACTCCAAGCTGAAGACACCGTACATCCCGGATCGCGTTGCTGTTGCAACATTCGTATTGAAATCAGGCTGGCCGAGGACGTAGTCAGGGAGACTGTCGACGAGGTCGCCGTTCGAATCGAGGTCATATACAAGAACGCGGTTATTCGTCCATTCTGACACGAACAGCCGGTTATTGTCCGAATCAACATACGTATCATAGGGCGTATTGAATCCGTACTTGCTCGGACCATTGTTCGAACCACTTTTGGTAAACAAGCCTGTAGCCAAGTCATCATCAAACTGTCCGATTACCCCCGTAGCATTCATGCCGTTGGTGATGCTTAGACCAGCCGCATGCACAGTAGAAATGTTTGTCTGAATCAATAAGAGTGCTGCTGTGATGAAAACAGAGAAAAGGTCCTTAAGGATTCTACGAAATACCATTACTTATTTATATCATTCGTAGAAAATGGTGCAACCAGGTTTTTATACATAGAAAAAAGTTGCCAAGATTGCCGGAGCGAACTTTTACGCCTCTTATTTCGCGACCGCGACCGCCTCATCAAATGCGATAGAAAGCGTCTTGGAGTACCCTTCGCCACCCATGGTCACTCCGTAGATCACACCGGCTCGGGACATCGTCTCTCGGTTATGCGTGATGAGGATAAGCTGTGAATGCTTCGAAAGCGCCTCGATCATGTCGCCGTACTTTCGAGAGTTTGCCTCATCCAGAGCGGCATCGGTCTCATCGAGGATGACGAATGGCGGCGGATTCACCTGCGACATGGCGAAGAGAAGCGCGATCGACGTGAGAGCTCGCTCTCCTCCTGAAAGCATCGTGAGTCCCTTGATCCGCTTATGCGGCAATGAGATATTGATATCGATTCCTTCCTCAGCCGGCTCATCGTCGCCGAGTTCCTCGGCCAATGCGATCGAAAGGTCGCCAGAATCATCGAACTCGCCTTCCGACTTCTTTTTCTTTCGCTTCGGCTCTTTCACGAGCTTGAGCTCCGCAGTTCCTCCTCCGAACATCAGTCCGAAGAACTTATTGAACTCCTTATTGATCTTTCCGATTCCATCCTTGAAAAGCTCGTCGAGCTTCTGGTTGAGCTCAGCGATAAGTCCCTTGAGAGACTCGGAAGAAGTCGCCAAATCCTGAAGCTCGCGCGCAAGGAATGCGTCACGCTCTTCAGACTCCTTGAATTCCCGCATAACATCATCTCCTCCGGCACCGCCCATTTCCTCAAGCCTGATCTTTGTCTTTTCGATGGCCCGTCGCTTTTCCACCTGCACGTGTCGAGGCTCCGGCTCTGAGCTCCCTCCAGCCGCTTCGTCAGCCTCGCCAGTCTTGTAGTCGAGTGCGTCCCTGCCCACAAGCATTCCTGCCTCATACGTCTCTCGCTTGAAATCTTCCTCCTCGACCCTGAGCCGCTCTTCCTTTGCCTTGATCGTTTCGATATGACTGTGGAGCTCGTTCTGCCGAGACATGATCTTGAGAACGGCCTTCTCGCTCTCTACATTCTTGTCGCGCTCTTTGTCGATCTCGACTTTGATGTCGGCATAGCGGGATGTCTGCGACGCTTCTTCTTCGGAATACTTCTTCATTTGTTCTTCAAGCGCTGACATGTCGCCCGTGATCCGCGTGATCTCAGCCTCTTCTGATGCCGTATCCTTCTCAGGCTTAACAGGCTCTGCGTCCTTGTGATACGAAACAAAACCGTTGATCCGCTCCCTGATCTCGCCAAGGATCTCCCTGACGTATTCGAGCCGATGCTCGACTGTCGCTTTTCCATGCTCGCCTTCACCTCGGAGGGCTTCTTCAGCGACCGTTGCCTTTACGTCGATTTCCTTCTGAATCTGCTCTACGTCACGCAAGAACACCTGCTTCGTACTGACCGTGACTTCGGTGCTTTCCTTGAGCTTTTTCTCGATCACCCGCTTGAGATACGAGACTTCTCCCTCAAGCCGTCCAAGCTCTCTCGTACATGAGTCTTTTTTTCCTCGCGTATCTCGCATTTCCTGCTCAAGGGCAAGCAAGTCTGACATCTTCGAGCTCTGGCCGAGATTTGCCTTTGCGGCATCGAGAATATGCTTGTGATGAGCCAGGTCGGTGTGAAGCGCTTCGAGCTCCGCATGCGGAGCTTTCTTCTCGTCCGCGAGAAGCGCTTTCTGGGCCTTCAGATATGCATCCTCTTTGGCAAAATAGACCTGATACATCCCGACCAGTTCCTGCCTGAGAGCGATCGACTTCTCGACCTTCTCAACCTGCTTTCGCAAGAACTTTATATGCGGAGCTATCTCCCTTCGGAGAGACTCGATCTCCTTGATGTGATTTGCGGTCTTGTCGAGCTTCTTTTCGCTTTCTTCCTTCTTGTACTGATACACCTTGAGACCGAGGGCATCCTCGATCATCTCCCGTCTGTCCTTCGGCTGTGCTGACAAGAGCCGGTCCGCTTCTCCTTGCGAAATGATATGGTGGCCCGATGAACCGATATTTGCATATGCCAAAAGCTCTACGACATCCTTCAGTCGTACAAGGGTTCCATTTATAAAATATTCGTTGACGCCGTCTCGGTGCACGACTCGCTCGATGGAGATCTCGTCGAAGTCCATATTGAACATTCGATTCGTATTATCGAAAACGACCTTTACCGATGCGCGATTTCCTCGGGCACTGTCCTTTCCACCGTTGAAGATAAGGTCCTCGCCCTTCTTTCCTCGCATTGATTTGAGCGACTGCTCTCCGAGCACGAACCTGAATGATTCGGCAACGTTCGACTTTCCGGAACCGTTCGGACCGACAATGGATGTGATGGGAGAAGTGAATGCCAAAGAACTCTTCTTTGCGAACGACTTGAAGCCGTTTATCTCAAGAGATTTGAGCCGGGATACGAATGACATGAATGGATGAATTTTATCAGATTTTTAGCATTTATTCATGCAGGATATCCCGAGAAGGAGCATGCCTTCCCCATGCGACGTACGGAAGCGATTTCAATCCCAAAGGAGAGCCTCATAATCTCTGGCTGAATGGTTCAACGAATCGGGCTATTTCCCAAGCACGAATGCCCTGGTAAGCGGACCGAAGTATCCAGCTGCTGGAGAGATGCCGCTTGCTGCCTGGAACCGTGCAAGCGCAGAGCGCGTGGCAGATCCAAAGTATGAGGTTTCAAGCCCTGCTGACCCTGCCCGGCCGGCCGGAGCAACGGCGAACCCCTTGGAGTTAAGCAGTTTCTGGAGCTCAAGCACGTCCGGTCCGGACACTCCGTATGAAAGGTCGCGACCGAATGAGTACGAGGCCTGACCCATGCCACCCCCTTCACTCAGCCCAGAAGCAGAGGAGCACGGCTTCCCTGTCGTGATGCTGAAGGCGTAGCTGACCCTACAGCCTGCATCAGCCTGCGACGTGCCAAATATCGCGGAAACGTCCTGCGCAGAGAGCTGCGGCACCGAGATCGCGGTTGGTGCTCCAGGCGTGATAGACGGAGCAGGAGTCGACGAACCAGAACCTCCCGAAGATGCAGCCGTGGTTGTAAATGTCAGGTCGGTCGAAGTCGAAAGCTGGGAGTATGCATCTGTCGACAATACCCTGAAATGGTATGCGGTGCTCGGAGAGAGGCCCGTAAGTGCCACCGAATGCGACGTGGTCGTTGCCGATGTCAAAGTGCTGGATGCGGTATATGCCGACGAAGTTCCATACTCCACTTGAGAGGTAGCCGCGGTATCTGTTGTCCAGGTAATGACTGCGGAGTCAGATGCCGGCAAAGCCGATACGGATGAAATTACCGGGGCATTCGGAGTCACAGAGCTGACATCAAACAGCATGATTCTATTGTTGACACTGTCGCCCACGTACAGTTTTTTTCCAGTCTGCTCATACTCAAGCATGTACGGGCCGTTAAGCTGCGCCTGACCTGAACCGGCCGTGAGCGTTGTGAAGTCAGGCTGACCAAGAACGTTCGACGGAGGCATGCCATTGGTGATGCCGCCGGAGAAGTCGAAGACCTGAACCCTGTTATAGAAAGTATCGACTACGAACAAAGTCGAAGAATCTGAATCGTAACGCATTCCTGCCGGCCGGCCCATCCTTGAAGGGAGGGCCTGAGCGGTCACGAAGTCCGCCTGCCCCAGGACATAGCTCGCGTTCATGCCGTTGGTGATGCCGCCGGAGAGGTCATATACGGTTACCCTGTTCACACTCGTATGCTGTGCAACAAAGAGTCGCTGATTTATCGAATCATACAGAACATCCCGAGGCTCTCTCATCCCTGCTTGAGTGACAGCAGCGGTCGCCGTCGTGAACCCTGCCTGCCCCAGGACATAGCTCGCGTTCACGCCGTTGGTGATGCCGCCTGAGAGGTCGAAGACCTTGACGCGGTGGCCGCTCATTTCGGTGACAAAAAGTCTCTTATTCGACTCATCATAGCTCATATTCCCAGGATTATTGAGCCCTGATTGCGTATTGGCAGCTACGTTCGTCACGAAGTCCGCCTGCCCCAGGACATAGCTCGCGTTCATGCCGTTGGTGATGCCGCCGGAGAGGTCGAAGACGGAGATCCTGTGAGTCTGGGAGACGAAAAGGAGCTTGTTCACAGGATCGAGCGTCAGGCCGTGCGGAGAAACCAGGCCCGACTGCGTCAATGCTGAATCTTGTGCATTAAAGTCTGATTGCCCGAGGACGTAGTCCATCGTCGTGTCGCCCAGTTCATTATTTGAATTAAGCGCATACACAACAACTCGATTGTTTGCAGCATCAGCCACGAACAATCTGTGCTCGACTGGATCGATTAGCATGGCCCGCGGCGTATTGAAGCCGTACCGATTCGGACCATTGTTGTCTCCCCCTTTTCCGTATGTAGGAGTAGATGTGCCGTCAACGTATTGGCCAAGTACACCGGACGCATCCATACCGTCAGCAATGCCGCCGGCAAGGTCATACCAGACAACCCTGCTATTGCCTTCGTCGGCAACCCAAAGGCGATTGCTTACCCGGTCATGAAATACCTCATAAGGACCGACGAGGCCCGACTGAGACGACGAGGCCGTCGTGCTAGCGAATGTCGGCTGCCCCAAGACGTACGACGCGTTCATGCCGTTGGTGATGCCGCCTGAGAGGTCGTACACCCTGATTTTGTTGCCCTCCAGAAACTCTGAGACGAACAGCCTTTTATTGACTGGGTCATATGACGTACCCCAGGGCCGAGCCATGCCAGCGGCCGTATGCGAAGCAACATTGCCATTATTGCTTGTAAAATTGGCTTGTCCTAGCACGTAGCTCGCGTTCATGCCGTTGGTGATGCCGCCGGAGAGGTCGAAGACCGTGACTCGTCGAGCCGCAACGTCCTGCACAACAAAGAGAAGCTGGTTGGCCTCATCATACTCGACATCGCGCGGAATCCACATCCCGGCCTGAGTGACGGCTCCAGCAGCAGTGGTAAAGCTCGACTGCCCCAGGACATAGCTCGCGTTCATGCCGTTGGTGATGCCGCCGGAGAGATCGAAGACCTTGACGCGGTGGCCATTGCTTTCCGCCACAAAAAGCTGTTCTCGCGAATCAACATACAGAATGCCGCCAATTCCATTGAATCCGGATTGCGAATTTGCCGCCGTATTCGTAGTGAACCCTGCCTGCCCCAGGACATAGCTCGCGTTCATGCCGTTGGTTATCCCCGAGGAGAGGTCGAAGACGGAGATCCTTTGGGCCTGGGAGACAAAGAGCTGTTTGGTGCTGGATGCATAAGCGATTCCTCGAGGCGCGATCAGGCTTGACTGAGTCACCGCAGCCGTCGCATCACGCGCCTCGAAGTCAGGCTGCCCAAGAACATAATCGGGCACGTGGTCGATTAATGCATTGTTTGCATCGAGTTGATGGATAATGACCCTGTTGTTTCCAAGATCGGCAACAAATAGCCTATGGTCAACATCATCAATGAAAATCCCTGTTGGACCGGAAAGGCCGAGAGCCTTCACGCCTCCATTTACCTGGTCAGAATCATATCTTGGAGTGGAGTTATCCGAACCGTACTGGCCGATGACGCCGGAAGCGTTCATGCCGTCGGTAATTGTCAGCGCCGATGCCGTCACAAGAGGACAAAGAATCGCGCATATAAGCATCCCAGATAAAATAGACGTAAAGAAAGGTGTTCGCATACAACCTTATTTATACCACAGGACAAGCCATGCAGAAATTGTTTTTATGAATTTGCAGCAAACAAAGTCGACGCGACGCTTTTAGTCAACCCACTTCTTGAGTTCAATAGCTTTCTGTGCGGCATCCTGCTCCGCTTCCTGCTTCGATTTCCCCTCTCCGGTTACGACGAGGTCGTCTTTGAGGTATACGCCCACCGTAAATACTTTGTTGTGGTCGGGACCGACCTCTTTAATGATCTTATACGAAGGAGTGACGCCGGTCTTTTCCTGTGCAGCCTCTTGAAAATGGCTCTTTGAGTCGATGAACTTTCTGTTTGCAACAATGTCATCCGTCAGATGGAAAAGCTGAGCGGAGATGAATTTTGAAGCGGCCTCATATCCCTGATCAAGATAGATCGCTCCGACAACAGACTCAAATGTATTCGCGAGAATGTACTGTCGCGCACGGCCAGTGTCTTTAGCCTCTCCTTTCGAAAGAAGGAGGAATGAGTTCACGCCCATGGCCTCTGCAGCAGTGGCAAGAGTATTCGAGTTAACGAGTGCTGACCTGTATGCTGTCAAATCGCCTTCGGCCTTGCCCGGGTATTTTTCATACAAATACACAGTGACCGCGAGTTCAAGAACCGCGTCTCCGAGGAATTCGAGTCGCTCATTGTGCTCAAGCTTCAATGTCTTGTTCTCATTCAGATACGAACGATGAATAAAGGCCTGTTTGAGCAGATCCTTATTCTTGAATTCGAGCCCTATGCTTGCTTCAAAAAGATGAAAATCCATGGCTTAATTGGGCCTACGCTACCACATTCTGCTTTTTAAGCAATATCTGGACCGCCTTGGTCACGATCGGCAGAATGTCATTATAAAAATTCAAAGTGAGGAGATCTTTGGCATTGAACCACTTCGCATCGTCCAGTCCTCCGCTTGAACCGAGAGTCAACGGAACATAGTCGGCCTTCGCAAGGAAATACGTCACCTGCTTTCGCATCTTTCCTTCCTCTGGATGCGAAGCGATGTACTCATTGTGAGCAAGCTCTTCTTCAACGGAGATATCGATGCCGATTTCTTCTTTAACCTTCTTTGCAGTTCCCTCAGGCACCTCAAGAGCCTGGTCGAGGCCTCCTTTAGACAAAGTCCAGTGGCCGAAGACATCGTGAACAAGTGCGAAGAAGATGTCGCCTTCATGAAATGCGTATACGACAGCGCCTCCAAGCTTCTTGATCGGCATTTCTTCGTACGGAACATCTTTCTTGTCAGACTTCTGCTTTCGAGTCGAAACCTCTTCCTTTCCAGGTTCGCCCATTTCCTTGTATACGGCTCCAAGCACTCCGTTTACGAACTTGCCGGACGTCTCGCCTCCGAAAGACTTCGCAAGCTCAATGGCTTCGTTGATGGCAACTTTGGCAGGAACTTCCTTTCGGTCGCCGAAAATGAGCTCGTAGAGTCCGATTCGAAGGACATTTCGGTCAACCATGGCGATCTTGGCAATAGGCCATTCTGGTGCCGCCTTCTCTATGATGAGGTCAATATCCTGTCGCTTCTTGAGGACGCCGTCTGCAAGATTTTTGATAAAAGAAAAGTCGCCCATGCCTGGAGCGAACTCTTCCGTATTTTTATGGAGGATGTCAGAAATAGAAGACTCTGCGAGATTACGGAAATCCCACTCGAAAAGTGACTGCAGAGCTATTGATCGTGAAAGGTGCCTGTTGGCCATGTCAATTTGTATATTTCTTTACCGTATTCAAGTGTACATGAAAAAATCGAACTCCTCAACGCCTGAAAACACAGGCCCGGTTCTTTATTTTCTTGCAGAATAAAAGCGCGTTTCCTAAGTCGGAAAACGCGCACTTATTACTTAGCGGCCTTC
>DASWWM010000027.1:0-51655 GCA_036405975.1 Minisyncoccota bacterium
CACCACCTTTACCGCATGGGCTCCCTGGAGAACCATGGCGATGACCGGACCACTTGTGAAGTATCGGGTAAGCCGCCCGAGGATCTTCTGTGCTAGTTCCATAGGGTCATTCGAGGGCGGCGTCTGGCCCTTATCCACAAAGCCTTTTATGCTCTTTTCGCCCACAGCCTGCATCCATCCTGGATCAAGAGTGTAATGCTTCTGGACCATGTCAGCTGTCGGGACCATAAGCTTCATGCCCACTATTTTCAGGCCAATTCTTTCATACCGGCCGATAATCTCCCCTACCAAAGTCCTCTGGATGGCATCCGGCTTGATAATGACCAATGTCCGTTCATGTTTGTGGTGTGGATGTGTCATGCATCCAATATAGCACCTAGAGACTGAACCTCGAAGTGGGCCTCGGAGCGACAGGTTCAACCGGCTCTTTCTTGTATTTCTCCATGATGAGCCCCTCAACGATGTCCCGGTTCTGTCCGTATTTGAGATATGAAAGCTCCTTCAAGTTTTCAGCGACCTTATCATTGCCTTGTTTTGGCCATATAAATTCTATGTTAAACGGACGCGTCGGCTTCCCTCCCGCGAGCATCTTCACATAGCAGTTCATATTGTCGATATTCATAATGTCGTTTGATGTGAAGATTGGCTCAAACTGCTTCTCAAGGAATTCCGCATCTTCAGCACCCACTCTGAATACGGCCATATTTCCGACATTTCCGAATACGGCATCCTTGATGTCTTCGTCGAGCTGCCCGATGAACTGATGCGCCATCGTGAGCGAGAGCTTGTACTTTCGTGCCTCAGAAAGGATGGTACCGATCGAGGGAGTGGTAATGTTTTGGAACTCGTCTATGTATAGGTAGAACGGATTCATATCCTTGCCGAATGAGTCCACCCGCGAAAGCGCTGCCATGAGAATCTTTCCTACGAGGATGAGACCGATGAGTGACGAGTTGATATCGCCAAGTCTTCCCTTCGCAAGGTTAACAAGCAGGATCTTCTTATTGTCCATGATTTCCCTGAAATTGAAGCTGGACCTCTCCTGAGCGATGATCGGCCGCATGATATCGTTCGCAAGGAATACGTCGAATTTGCTTGTGATATACGGCACCATATTCTGAAGCGCCCCTTCTCCGCCGGCCTTCTCTGCAATGTCTTTCCAGAATTGAACAACGACGGGATTCTTGCATCGAGCAAGTTTCATCTCCCTGAAGCTCTTGTTGGCCATGACTCGCGAGACATCGAGAAGGGTCGAGCCGCTGTCCGGATCCTCGATGACAAGCATCGTTGCATTTCGGAAGTACTGCTCGAACATTGGACCCATAGACTCGGGAACGCCTCCGTATAGCTTTTGGAAAATGCTGAAAAGCTCATTGACCACGAATGTTTTCTGCTCTGGATATGCCCGGTTGTACTCAAGCATGTTTAGGGCCATAGGTCGGTCGATATGACTCGGGTCAAAGTAAATGACATCGTCGTATCTTTCCTTCGGAATATGGGCAAGGATGTCCTGCACGTCAGAACCATGCGGATCGATGAAGCATACGCCGTCTCCGTTCTTTATGTCCTGGATGATCATATTTCGAAGCATCGTGGACTTGCCGGTACCGGTCTGACCGATGGCATAGAAATGCCGCATTCGGTCTTCAGATGATATGAAAATATCTGTTTCAGCGTTCCTGTGCCTGTTCTTTCCGAGATACAGGTTCGGCTTTCCCGTATGGCCCGAAATGCCAGGGAGGCCGAGAGGGGCCGGCGCGCTCCCTGCTTTTGTCTGCTTCAACTGGTGCGCGCCGGCAATGCCCTCAGTCGGAAAATGCATGACCGTCGCAAGCTCCCTGATGGAAACAGGAAGGACCTCTTCCTTCTTGAACATCCGGTACGAGAACCCGTGGAGCATATCGGCAAGGGCGACGCCTTCCTTTCGCTCGAATCCGATGGCATTTCCGAGAGAGTTCTCAAACTGCCCGAAAGAAGACTCGATGCTCGCAAGGATCTCCTCTGCCCTGCTTCGGTACTGAGCAGAAGCCACAAGCCGCATATTTGCCTCAATGATCGGAGTCGAGAGCTTCGCAGTGATCTGCTCGACAGCTATGGCATCAACGACCTTCGGCTTGTCATCCTTCTTGTCCGAATCTTTCGATGACAGTTCCTTCGCAGCCTCCTTGCTCATTTCCTTGAATGACTTCTTGAAGCTTCCCCAAAGCGTATGCTGAATGTCGGTCGCCTTCTTGACTGACTCTCCCTTTTGGATTTCGTCGAGAGACTCCTTGTACAGTTTCGTATAGTACTCGCCGGCCGGATTGAAGACGATCTGGATCGATGCCCCTTCCCCGTCCTTTGTCAGCTTCGAAAGCGCATTCAGTATCACATTGAGCGGATCATAGTCGAACTGCTCATACGTCTTGATCGGATAGATTTCCCTTCGTGCCTGCCGTGCGACCGACCCCAAAGAGACTCCTTCCTCATTGAAAATATTGTAATCATCTTTTTTCTCCTCGATCTTTGCATTTGGAAAAATAGAAAGAAACTGCTTCTCAAAAAGATCCCTCCTTGCGTCAGGGACTGATACATAAAATACGAATTCCTCTCCCCCGTTTGCAACGGCAAGCTCAATTGCAAACTGTCCCTCTCCGTCAGTGCCGGAACCGGCACCTGATCCCAGAAGCATGCCGGCATAAAACTGCTCCATGGAAGACAGGAGTTCTTTCAGGGTCTTTTTCTGCTCATTTCGGTCACCCTTGAACTCGGGCAATGCCACCTCGAAAAGCGTTCTTCTGAGAGCTTTGATTTCAGGGATATTTTCCTTGAGGCCCTGCATTGGCAGCCCCTTCTTGAGGAATTCAACGAGAAACCTGTGAAAATCATCGTCCAAATGTGGGTTATTGAGACCTCGCGCAACCTGGATGGCATTAAGGACTCCCCGTTCCTGAATGAGAGCAAGCAGCTCTTCCATTCGCTTGTCATGCCGTTCAGGAGAGAGTTCGAGAATTATTTCCCACTGTTCCTGAGGAGCGGCCCTGAAGCTTTCATGAAGGACTTTGTCCGCATCCTGCTTGCTGTAATGCGACAGTTCCTCGGAGATGGCTCGCTCACGCTCGTATCGCTCCCCCGCTGACTCATTTGTCATGGATGCTTGCTCGCGATCCATGACCACTTTTCGAAGATACTGAAGTTCCTCTTCTACTGAAGAGAATTGTTTTCCTTCATACTGACTCCCTTCGGATTTTAAAGACTCTCGCTCCATGTGCTAACAGTATAGCAAAAGTTTTGATTTGCTATCGCACAGTAAGCACTTCTGCTCCATCTTCGGTGATGGCAATCGTATGTTCAAAGTGAACGCTCCTCCTCCTGTCTGTCGTTCGGAGCGTGTATCCGTCTGAATCGAGGTACGTCTCTCCAGACTTCTCGTTAATGATAGGCTCGATGGCAATGACCGCTCCCGGCTTAAGAACGGGCCCCTGTCCTGGCTTTCCATAGTTTGGAATGAATGGATCTTCGTGGACAGAGAATCCTACGCCATGTCCGCCGAGATACTCGGCCATATTGAACCCGTACGTCTGGTGATAGTATGAAAATGCTTTGTCGATGGCATGACCGACGTCGCCCGTCTTGATTCCATTTGGAAAATCCGTCTTCCAGTTCTTGCAGGCTTCGATTGCCGCATCGAGCGCTTCCTTTCCTGCCTGAAGAAGCTTCCTTCCCTTCTCGTCTGTCTTGTCAGGCCCTCCTGCAGAAACCGTGATCGCACTGTCTACCACTCGCCCTTTGTAAGTGATTCCCATGTCGAGCACGACGATGTCTCCGTCATTGATAGTAAACGGCTTCTCATTTGGAATGCCATGGACGACTGCGTCATTTACAGAAAGGCAGAGTGCCGCAGGAAAAGGACGGTCAGCACCGTAGGGCTTGTATCCCAAGAAGGCAGGAACGGCACCTGCTTCCGCCGTCAGTTTCCGAGCAAGGTTTTCAAGCTCAAGGGAGGAAACGCCGCCGACAGTCGCCTTTTCCAGTTCCGTCAGAATACGGCCCAAAATAGCCCCGGCTTCCCGGAGAGTCTTGATGTCCTGTTCTGTCTTAAGCTGAATCATGAGGCTACTCTACACCAAATAAGGGCCTTTTACCAACTGATTTTCTCAAAAATATCCGCTGTCACCTTCTCTATAGATTGCTCCCCGTTAACATGTACAAACTGATATCCGGGATGCGATGCGAAGTATTTCACCGCAGGATATACGTCAGTATCGAACCAGCCAAGCCTCCGCTCTATTGTTTCCGGAGCCATGTCATCCGGCCGCCCTTCCTTGACCGATCTCTCCTTGAGCCGCTCACGTGACCACTCCCTTGAAACGTCAATGTAAACCACCACGGGCTTTTCCCTGCCATAGAACGTTATCGATGAGTCGAATACGAGTGCCTCCTCATACGAACGAGGCATGCCGTCGACAATAAGATGCTCCTTTCCTGTCATTTCCTCGATAAGCACATGTGCCCAATTCCATACGGCCAGAAAGTCAGGCTGTCGCCTACCCGTCTCTGCAATATGTGCAGCAAGCTTGTTTGAGTACGTATCCCCTTTTATGAAGTCCCTGAATCGAGCACCTGTCTCGAGATGAAGTATTGGCAGTTTCTGCTGAGCCGCTTCAAGCCGTTCGACTAGGATCTTAACTTGTGTCCCTTTTCCGGAACCCGACCTGCCGATGAAGATGAATGTTTTGGGTGACATGATGTCGCTTGTTTCGAATACAGTATATACCTTCCTCTATTTTTTTGAGGTATGATATTCACAAATGACATACGAGAATCAACCCAATGCATTCGAATCGGACGCGTCCTTTGTCCGAGCCCGAGAACTCGAGGAACAATATAAAGACAGGTATATCAACGTTTCCAGAAATGGTGCGCGAATGAATCCACCTCGAAATATCCAGCGAGAAAGGAGCGAACTTATGGATTCGCTTACAGATCCTGAGACCGGTGAAGCATACACAAGGGACGAGCTTGATCGTTTCTACCTCTTCCATGTCATTTCCGGCGGCGACATCAGCATGGGCTTCCCTTTTGACATGCAGCTCGATACCCCAGACGGCAAGTTCGAAGAGTTCATCGCCAGTTTGCCAGAGGTGGCACAAGAATCTGGGGAGAAAAGCGAGATGGCCAAAAAGGGCTACGAGATTCCGCCCTGGCTTAAGTAAATGCGGCCCTCACCCGAAAGCGAAGGCCGCATATGAAGCAGGGTTTAATTACCGTATTGTTTTGGGAATCTCCGATGGCTGACGCGATGCCTGGAGGTTCCAAGGATCAGGACCCTGAATTCGTGAGTGTTTGAGACACGCCGCAATCTCAAGGACAGTTCCCGCATATAAACCCCCTTCTCGAACGGCGTGAGGTGCCGATCCAAAAGCGCCAAGGTACTTATGCTCATGGTACGCGATCAGTGTGTAGTTCAGACAGGATTGAGCCTGATTCAAGTATACGCCCGAATGCTGATACAATACAGGCAATGCCCAAACCTACGCACAAGAAACTGACCAGAAGCCATACCAGTGCCATCGAGAAAGTCGAGGAGGTCGTGGCGGTAATCCAGAAGCTGCCGGAGGTAAGCAAGATCTCGCTCGGAATCATAAAACATATCGGTGTCGGGAAGCCGACAGCAAAGTTCCATGCTATAACCGGAGGGTTCAAGGCGGTCATCAGAGGGAACATCTCGATACAAGAAATCTTCGTATACACCAAAGAGCCTGATACTGTTCAGAAAAAAATAAAATCCCTCATTTAATTGAGGGATTTTTCATGTATCTTAATTTTAGGACTATTTCTTAAGTCCCGAAACCGCATTATTGATTCCAGATCCATTTGCCGGAGATGCGACAGGAGTGATGGCTTCGATGACTGTATTTACGGCTGCATCAACTGTCGCACCGACCGTTGCCGCAGCAGGAGCCGAGAAAAGCGCACTTGTCGCAGCCGCTGTACTTGTAGCAGCAACCGATGCGACGGATGTCGTAGCATGAGCAGGTACAGCAGTCATGACATCTGCAGTGGCCGTTGCCGCCGAAGCGGATACATTAACCTTCGCAGAACTGCTTACGGATGCATGGCTTCCTGCGGGACTGGAAGTTGCAGGGCTTGCCATGAGAACGGCCGTAGCGGCAGCAGTGCCAGTGGTAGATGCGGTCGAGGCAATTCCATAGCTGGTACCAGTCCTGATGCCTGCTTTGGCAAGCGTCCCTACAAGCGCCTGCGTGCCCTGCAATGACCTATGGGCGGTCTTCAGCGCCACGAACGCTTCGCCGTAGAGCCCCGCATTCATCTTTGCCCTTCCTTCGGCAACGAGCTTTGCGGCTTCATTGATCTGGGCATTAGCAGCAACGCCCGCCTCAGCAGCAATTCGCTCCCGCAAAACCTGACTGCCAACAAACTTCCTCACAGCCTCGATCTTTTCTTCGGATGCGGCGAGGCTTGCCTCGGCAGAAGATCTAACCTTCGCCTGGTCGCCTGAGTTGCTCGCCAGCGCCTCGGCCCGGACTCTTGTCTCAGTGATCGAAGTAAGCCTCCTTCCGACTTCTCCCGCAATGCTTTCCAAAGCAACCGCAGAAGCGCCGATACGGCCAGCTCCGTCAGAAAGGCCGTTCAATACCTGCTGGTGTGCAGCAAGCGAAGTCTCAAGATCAGAACTAATGGCGACAGCGACCCTTGCTCCTCCGGTCTGCTTCAGCTTCTTGATTGACTTCGATGCCGACTCTACGCTTGATGCGAATCGGGACTCGATAGCGGCTTTTGTTTCCACGTCGAGCTTTCCCATGACCGCAAGCCGTTCCGCTTCTTCGAGCCTTCGAGCCGCCTGGCTTGTCTTTATTTTTGCATTTGCCTCAGCACCAAAAGCAAGGAAAGACTCAACGTTCTCATTGACGTTTATCTTTACCGAATAGAGGGCGTCGCCAGGAAGAGCTGAATTGGCGGCAAATGCCGTACCACAGCTTAGGGCAAGGACCAGTATCAGAGCCGCAGGCGCAAGCCGTCGGATGCTAAAGAACGACATCGTGAATGGCGAACGGACAGGTCGGACAGCCTGTGCAGGGTGCTGTGCCATGAACGATACAAGGTTCTGACGGATCTGTGCCTTTTCCGCATCGGTCAGCCTCGCTTCTGTTGCTTTTTTTAGAATTCTTTCAGGCATGTTGTTTTAGGAAAATTTTTCTTAGCTTTTCGAGCCCTCGATGGATACGGACAGAGACGGTATTGTCGGACTCACCAGTAATGCTGACAATTTCGCTGATTTCGAGATTCTGAACGTATCTCATGAAAATAGTCTCGCCGTACGGATCCGGGACCTGAGAAATGAGTGCCATGGCTTCAGCGCCATCGATCCGGTCGATGATTGACTGGGTCTCGTCAAAGGAAGGCTCGAACCCTGCCTCATTGAGAACCTCAAGGGATTCTGATTTCCCCTTCCTCCTGGCCTGCTGTCGGTACTGGTCAATGACCAGATTTCCGGCGGTCTTGTACAGAAGGGCCCGCGTATTCTCTACGCTCTCTCCTTTTGCAAGGTAAATCCAGACTTTCATGAAGGTTTCTTGAACCATATCTTTCGCAAGCTCAGCGTTGCTCAGCTTGAATAGACAGAAGCGGTAAATGGCATCCGAATGGGCTTCATAGGCTTCGAGAAATGCTTCGTTCTTGTCATTCATAGCTATAGACGATGGGTCCTGGTATTTCTTTCAGGAGGACGCGCACTCTTCAGTCTCGCCCCATTAGCCCCGTATGTCAAGGAAAAGGCTGGGTACATAAAAAGGCGCCCGAAGCCTTGAATCGTGCTTCGGGCGCCTTTTGACGGCCAGGAGGAGCCGTTATGTCAAAACCTATCGTCCGATGACGTGATTTGTAACTTTGGCAGTTACAGTCTGCTCAACCGTAGGATTTGCTGAAGTAGGCTCCCCTGTCTTATGACCAAGATACTTGATGGTAAGCTTGTATCCGAGAAGCGAGCTGAACTTCGGCGTATTCTGCACCTGTACCGCCGCATCTTTTTCCGCCTGAACGCTTCGAACCGCTACTCCAGTTCCCACCTTGAACATAGAAGTATATCGGACGTTCTGGCCATTTACATGAAAGACCGCAACATACTGTTCGTCCGTCTGACCGGCTACGCTGTACGTGATTGACACAATGGCATCCTGAGTATTGTCATCAGTCGGAAGTCGAGCAAGGACAGACCCCACTGTGACCTTCGCCTGCTTTGTTCCAGCCTTGAACGAAGCCTCACCCCGAGTGAGCGCCACGTCCGTTCCTCCCTGCGGAACACGAATAAGGGAGTTGCTAATGATAGTGTTCAACGCCGCATCGCTCAGAACGGCAGAAGCGCCAGTTCCGGCACCGGCAGTCGTTCCCGTGCCTCCATTTGGCTGCGAGTTGCCCTGGGTACCGTTTGAATTTGTAGATCCGTCAGTTCCATCCACCGTTGATGTCCCTGTCTCAGAAGGCAAGCCTCCCATAACAGGAGAATCGACTCGGAATCCGACATACCAAGCGACTGCAATCACGAGCACAATGGCCCCGATTGTATACCAGACATTTCTAGAATTTGAATTCATATGCGTTATTGATTTAGTAACTAATGCACTTAGCACAATAAAAGGCTGGCCCCAGAGCAAGCTCTGGACACTGCAAGCTTCGCTTGCATGTTCCGCAGCAAAGCTGCGGGGGCCAAAGCCTTATGTTGCCGTCGCTCGTTCGGAGATGAAAAAAGCATTTTCATCCCTCTCACTTTGCTAGGCAATAAGTTGCTGAGCATGCGGCTGGCTGCAAAAGACTGCCGCATCTGCCCATGCATACAATGGTACTCCTCTTTTCAAGGATGGCTAGTCCCTTTCCCTATCCTAGATTTTGAGTGTCCGAGACAGCCGCAAAGCAAACGCCCCGCCCGGAGATTGTCCGGGCGGGGCGTTTTCTGACTTCTGCTAGTACTCTCTCATTGAGAGCTGAGCGTCTGTCTTCTTTACGATGTCGAGAACTACTGACACCACGATGAGAAGAGCTGTTCCTCCGATCGTCAGGAACTGGATGCCAGTGATTGCCTGAACGATGGGCGGAAGAACTGCGATGATGCCAAGGAAGAGGGCTCCTACGAGCGTGATCCGAGAGACCACCTTGCCGATGTATTCGGCCGTATGCTCTCCTGGCCGAACTCCCGGAATGAATGCTCCGCCCTTCTGGAGGTTGTCAGAGATATTCTTCGGATCGAACGTAGTCGCTGTGTAGAAGTACGTGAAGAAGAATACAAGAAGGAAGTAGAATCCGGCGTAAACCCACTGATTCTGAAGAAGAGACGTCACCTGGGCACCTATGCTGTTAACTGTAGGATTCTGGAGATATGTAAGGAAATTGAAGACCATCTGGGGGAGCACAAGGAGCGAGAGTGCGAAGATGATCGGAATAACTCCTGCCTGGTTCAGTCGAAGAGGGATGTATGTAGACGAACCTCCGTAGGTCTTTGTTCCACGCACCTGCTTCGCATATGTAACAGGAACCGGCCGTTCAGCTTCAGTAATAAAGACTACCGCAAGGATCGTGAAGATACCGAGTACCAGCATGCCGAGGTACATCGGGATCTGCTCAACCTGGAATGCGAAGATCGCCTGGGAAATAACCTGAGGGAGAGATGCCACGATACCAGCAAAGATGATATTTGAAAGTCCGTTTCCGATGCCGAACTCAGACATGATTTCTCCAAGCCACATGAGGAATGTAGAACCCGCAACGATGACTATTACGTTCGTAAGAAGAGCGAATGAATCAAGCGGAGCCACAGCACCCTGTCGCTGAAGGATAACGATGAAGGCGAATGCCTGCATGAATGCGAGCGGAATAGAGAGAAGTCGCGAGTACTGCGAAAACTTCTTTCGTCCAATGGCACCCTCTTCAGTATTGAGGGACTTGAGCCTCGGAGACATGATAGTCAGAAGCTGCATGATGATGGAAGCCGTGATATACGGCCCTACACCGAGCATCATGATAGAGAGCGTTGTCAGCCCTCCTCCTGAGAATGCGCTAAGGAGTCCGAAGAACTGGTTATTGCTGAGGAACTGGTCCAAAGCTGCCTGGTTGACGCCAGGGATCGGAACCACTGACATGAATCGGAATACTGCTAATGCACCTAGCACAAAAAGAACCTGCTTTCGAAGGCTCGGATCTGTGAAGACGTTCTTGATTTTCTGGATGAAGTTTGTCATAGCGTTATAGCACCATGGTACCATTACGCAACCATGCCGCCAACCTTTTCAATCTTCGCTTTTGCTGCTGCAGAAACAGAGCAGCTCTTGAATGTGAGGGCCACTGAAATGTCGCCCGCTGAGAGGATCTTGACCTCAGGATATCGTCCTCCGAATGTCTTGATGACACCCTTGTCTACGAGAGTTTTTGGAGTGACAACCTCGCCTGCCTTGAATACAGAAAGCTTTGCAAGATTGACTGGAGTCATATCAGCCTGAATAGACTTGTTCGAGTTAACGCCTCGGCCTCGGAGCTTTGGAAGCCGCTTGATCATGTCTCGGATTTCAGGTCGGATCTTATGTCCGGCTCGTGCCTTCTGACCCTTAGTACCTCGTCCAGCGGTCTTTCCTCTCTTACCACCTCGACCAACCTGTACCTTCTTCTTGTTTTCAGTTTTTTGCTTTAGGTTATGAATTTGCATGGTATTTGAATTACTCTTTCTAAGATAGATTACTTGCTGCTTGCTCGTGCCTTCTTGAGCTGCTTGAGGGCCTCAACGGCAACTCGTGCATTGTTAAGCTTGTTCTTTGAACCAGATCGGAGCTTGGCATTGATATCCTTAAGTCCTGCAAGGTCGATAACGTCTCGTACTGAGCTACCAGCCACGATTCCCTTTCCTGGAGAAGGCATGATATGCACCTGAGCGCTTGAAAACTTCGCGAATACTTCGTGAGGAATGCTTCCAGACTTAGTAGTTGAAACAACGAACATGTTCTTCTTTGCGTTTCGGAGAGCCTTTTCAACTGCGAGCGCAGTGTCGCCTCCCTTTCCAGTTCCTACTCCAACCTTGCCCTTTCGGTCACCGGCAACAAGCGATACAGCAAAGCTGAATCGTCGTCCTCCTGATGAAACTCGAGTCACTCGTCGAATGTCGAGGATTTTCTGATCGAACTCAGGCTTAGCCCGTGGCTCTCGCCGTGGACCTCCTCGTCGGTCTCCTCCTGCTGAAGGGCCTCGCGGACCTCCTCGTGACGGACCTCGTCCGATTCCTCCTGGTCGTGGACCTCGTGGAGCGAATCCTCGTGAGTCACCTGCAGGTGCTGCAGGTCGTACGGGCTGGTTTGTGTTCTGAGTAGTTTCTGTCATATAAATATATTATTAAAATTCTAGTCCTCCTTCTCGAGCTCCGTCAGCAAGCGCTCGAACTCGTCCGGTAAAGATGAATCCGCCTCGATCGAATACGATCTTTGAGATGCCTTTCGACTTAGCAAGCTTTGCGAGCTCAGCACCAACGGCCTTTGCAGCCTCGGTCTTATTGCCCTTTGCGTTCATAGATGAAGCAGCAGCAAGAGTTACCCCCTTAGAGTCGTCGATAACCTGCGCATAGATGTATGCATTTGACTTATAGACTGAAAGTCGAGGTCGCTCAGCCGTGCCAGAAATCTTGGCTCGGATTCGCTTTCGTCGTCGGTCTCGTGTTGTTGATATAATTGACTGCTTCATATGAGTGCTTTAACTAATTATTATGCTGCTTTCTTACCCTGCTTTCGCTTGATGACTTCGCCGTCATATCGGAATCCCTTACCCTTGTATGGTTCAGGCTTCTTGAGTGCTCGGATCTGAGCTGCAAGCTGAGTTACAGCTTCCTTGTCGATACCTGAGATGATCACCGCACCCTTTTCAGATGTGATAGTGATGCCGGCAGGAATCTCAACCTTTACTGGATGCGAGAATCCAAGTGCCATATTGAGCGAAGTTCCGACTACGTCAGCCTTGTAACCAATACCTTCGAGAATAAGCTTTACCGTGTATCCTTCAGTGACACCCTTGACCATGTTCTTCACGTGAGATGCGTATGTTCCCCAGAGTGCAGTAGTCGCGAGATCCTTCTTCTGTGGCTCAAATGAGATCTGGTTATTGTCGATCTTGATCGCAACAACAGTCTTGAAAGCTCGAGTGAGCTCTCCCTTTGGTCCTTTTACAGTCAAAACACCGTCGACGTACTTAACGTCTGTCTTTTCCGGTATTTCGATGATTTGCTTTCCTACTCGTGACATGGTTGTGATATTAGATTAATTACCAAATTTTGAACAAAACCTCTCCGCCGACTTTCTCCTTTCGAGCTTCCTTGTCGACCATGATGCCTTTCGGCGTCGTGAGAATGAGAGATCCGTATCCGCTTCGAACAGGTCGAACTTCAGATGACTTCGTATACATTCGTCGAGAGTACTTTGAGATCTGCTGCACGCCCTGGATCTTAGGCTGCTTGTCCTCGTATGCGAGCTCAACTTCTACTGCCTTGATGACCTTCTTGCCTTTCTTTGAAAAACCGAGGATGTATCCCTCTCGCTTAAGAACTTCGAGAACTGATTCTCGGAACTTAGAGTACGGAAGGGTTACAGAGGCTTTGCCAGCCTTGTTTGAAACCTTGAGGTTATTGATGAGTTCTGCGATTACGTCTACCATGATGCTTTTTTAATACCAGGAATAAGTCCTTCGTTTGCTAATTCTCGGAAACAGATTCGGCACATGTCGAACTCCCTCATGTATCCTCGTCCTCTACCGCACCGGAAGCATCGTCGAACTACTCGACTTTTGAACTTCGGTTTCTTGAGGGATCGTGCGACTGTTGATGTTTTTGCCATATTTCGTGTTCGTTGATGCTAACAATTCTACCGTGCTGTGTCAATCTTTTTGAAGAGGAATCCAATCTGTTCGAGAAGTTCCTTTGTCTCCTCCTTCGACTTGGAAGTTGAAACGAGATTCACTGCGAATCCAAAGACATCCTTGAGCTCTTCATCGGCTGTTTCAGGGAAAACAGTGTGTTCCTTGATACCGAATGTATAGTTGCCCATGCTGTCGATAGACTTTGACTCAACACCTCGGAAGTCTCGAGTTCGCGGAAGAGCGATGTTGATGAGCTTCTCGAGGAAACTCCACATTCGCTCGCCTCGAAGCGTGACCTGCCATCCGGCATCGTCACCCTGTCGAACCTTGAAAGACGCCATAGACTTCTTTGCGACTGTCTTAGTCGCCTTCTGTCCAGCGATCTTCGTGAGTCGGTCGCCGATGAGTTCTTTCTTCTTTGGGTCCTTGATGGAGCCAGTCGTAGATGAGAGGGTGATCTTCTGAATTCGAGGAGCCTGGAGCTTGTTCGTGTATCCGAACTTCGGCTTCATCGTTTCGTAGAGACCCTGAGCTTTTTCTTTTACTGTTGCGTGTTTCATAATGTTTATTTAAAGGAAATATTAGATAGTCTTTCCAGTTTTCTTGCTTACTCGAACCTTCTTGTCTCCTACGACCTTTGAACCCACTCGGACCGCCTTGCCTCCTTCGACAAGCATGACGTTAGAAACGTGCATAGGGACTGAGAACTCTACAGTTACTCCCTTTCCACCCTGCTGTCGTGACTTCTGGTGCTTCTTTCGGATATTGAGTCCTTCTACGATGACCTTTGAATCAGCGGGAATAGCTCGGAGGACCTTTCCAGTCTTTCCCTTCTCCTTGCCCGCAGTCACTATTACGTTGTCGCCTTTTTTGATTTTCATACGTGTATTTTAAATAATTGGAGATTAAACGATTTCTGGCGCTAGTGATGCGATCTTCTGGTATCCTCGCTCCTGAAGCTCTCGTGGAATCGGACCGAACACTCGACCTGCCAAAGGCTCAGTCTTGTCTTTTCCACCTTTGTTGAGGATGACTACCGCATTCTCGTCGAATCGAACGTATGAGCCGTCCTTTCGTCGGAATGCCTTTCGCTGTCGAACAACGACGCCCTGGAGAACATCCTTCTTCTTTACGCTCTTTCGAGGCTGTGCTTTCTGAACAGAGAGAACGACGATGTCGCCAAGCTCAGCGTATCGCTTCTTTGAGCTGCCGAGAACCTTGAAGATTCGGCCGATAGTGGCTCCTGAGTTATCTGCTATTCGTACTATTGATCGTGGTTGAATCATGGTAGTGGTATTATCTTCGCTTACGCGACAACTTTAAACTTCTTATCCTTAGAGATCGGAGCGCATTCTTCGATAGAGACCTTCTCGCCGACCTTTTTCGTATTTCCAGGGTTGTGAGCCTTGTACTTCTTAGACTTCACTACGTACTTTTCGTACTTAGGAAGCTTTACGTATCGCTCTACCTTTACAGTAACCGTATCCTTCATCTTGTCAGATACGACGACTCCTGTGAGCGTTCGCTTTGTTGAAATTGTTGTTGAAGTTGCCATGTTGTTTTATTAAATAAGCTTACGCCTGTGTCTGGTTAAGCGAAGTCATGATTCGCGCGATGTCCTTTCGGATAGTTCGACCTTCTTTCACGTTCTTCGTCTTTGATCGAGAATTACCGAGTCGGAAGCTCTGCAAAGCATCCTTCTTTTCTGTAAGAAGCTTTCGAAGATCTTTTGGGTTTTTTGCTTTGAGGTCTGACATTTTCATACTCGTTCAATTAATATTATTTTAATGCGTTCGTGCTACCACCTTAGTCTTGATAGGAAGCTTGGCTCCAGCCTTTCGAAGGGCTTCTCGCGCTTCAGTCTCGCCGATACCGTCGACTTCGAATACCACTCGTCCAGGAAGAACGTCGACGCAGAATCCCTGCGGCTCGCCCTTACCCTTACCCATCGGTACTTCTGCAGCCTTCTGAGTGTACGGTCGGTCAGGGAATACCCGAGTCCAGATTCGGCCAGTCTTTCCAACGAACTTGGCAATAACCTTTCGAGCAGACTCGATCTGGTTAGACGTAAGCTGGTTGTACGTAGTAGCCTTGAGGCCGAAAGATCCGAAGCTGAGATCAGTACCTCGAGACTCCACTCCGATGAACTTTGGGTTCTGTCGGTTCTTCTGCCACTTCCTGAATTTTACTTTCTTTGGGTATAACATGTTGGTAGTATTAAACGCTTATCTTATTTCTTGAAGACGTCGCCTAGGTAGATCCAGACTTTGATTCCGATGTTTCCGTATGGAAGAACAGCCTCGTATCGCTTGAAATCGATATCAGCTCGGAATGTCTGCAGAGGAATTCGACCTCTCTTGAGATCCTCTTGTCGTGCCATTTCAGCTCCGCCGAGTCGTCCCGAAAGGAAGATTCGAACTCCCTTGACGTCTCGAGTTGACATGACTTTGTCAATCATCTGCTTCATGACTCGTCGGAACGGCATTCGCTTTTCAAGTCCTTCAGCAATCATCTGAGCGACGATAGCGGCGCTTGCTTCAGGAGACTTAACCTCTTCAACTTCAAGCTTGATTTCAGCCTTAGTCTCAGCCTTGATCTTTTTCATGAATGCAAGAACTTCAGATCGAAGCTTAGTGATTCCCTCTCCGCTTCGTCCGATGATGATGCCGGGTCGAGAAGTCTTGATGATGACTCGGAAGCTCTTTTCGCCTCGCTCAATCTCTACTCCAGCAACGTACATGCCCCGAAGCTTTTTGTCGAGCCATTCTCGAAGGAGAATATCGCACTTGAGGTTCTGTCGGTACGCAGCATTAGTAGCAAACCATCGAGACTTCCAGTCCTTGATGATTCCGAGCCTATGTGCAAATGGATGTACTGTATGAGTCATGATATTTGATGATTATTAAATTATTCGGCTTTGGCCTTAGTAGCTCGTTTCTTAGGAGCGGCCTTTGCTGGCTTTGCCTCAGCAGGAGCTGCGACAACTGCCCTCTTGCCCTTCTTTGCAATAGCCTCACCAAGCACGACCATGACATGGCTTGATCGCTTGTTGATTCGAGAAGCTGATCCTCGAGCTCGAGGCATCATTCGCTTGAGAACGATTCCTTTGTCCACTCGGATTTCCTTCACGATCAAAGATCCCACATCTGAGACACCCTGAGCTTCTGCATTTGCAGCAGCGCTTCGGATGAGAGTAGCGACAGGAGAAGATGCTCGCTTTACAGTAAAGGCAAGCTGTGTGAGTGCGTTCTGAACCGTCTTACCACGTACCAAGCCTGCAGCGAGTGCAACTTTTCGTGGAGATTGTCGATAGTTTCGTAGGATAGCTTTCATGGTAAGACGTTATGAATTATTTCTTTTTAGTATCTGTAGTGGCTTTTGCAGCTTTAGCGGCAGAGATCTCAGCCTGCTTCTTGGCTGCATCGATCTCCTTCTGCATCTTACCTCCGTGTCGGTTGAACTTTCGAGTCGGTGAGAATTCTCCGAGTCGGTGTCCCACCATATCTTCAGTGACAAGTACTTCGATATGAGACTTACCGTTATATACGCCGAATGTAAAGCCGATCATTTCCGGAGAAATCTGGCTTCGTCGATACCACGTATTAATAACCCCTGTTTCTCGAGGGTTTTTTCCTTCAATCTTCTTCAGAAGTCGTTCTTCGATATATGGACCTTTTTTAAGTGATCTTGTCATTGTTTTGATACGCGGAAGCAGGAGATTGACCGTTGGTCGTGCCGTCTAACTTCGTGCGAAAAATAATAGCCCTAACAGAGCTTGTGTATGCATATTAGCAGAAATAACAAGGGTGTCAAATGCTTTTGCTAGGCCATAAGAGCCTCGCCTGCCCCGAGAGGAATATGCACTACTCGACAGGGTCAAAATCATTGACAGCATCATGAACAATTGTACTATTTAGTCAGCATATCGCTGGAATTTGCCCAGAAAGGCTCCTTGGCAGGAGTCGTTCTTTAGTAAAACAAACAAAGGAGCTTAAAATCATGAAATACATATGTCTGGCACTCATTTCCTCCATTCTGGCAGGAGGAATGGCAGCCTCAGTTAGAAAACCGCTTAGCGTCGCGCCGCCAGAACCAGAGCACGACAGCCTTGCACCGAGACTCAGCTACAGACAGGCGTTTCAAGACCTGGTCTGGAAAATCTCCCGCTGATCCGCGCCATTTTATGCTGCTTCGAGCGCCTTGCCCTTACCGGCGGGCGTTTTTTCTATTCGGAATATACTTTTTTTGATATACCGACTCATGCATTTCGTGCCAAGGCTCAGGTACACCCGTTCCAATGCAACAAAAAACACCCCATTTCTGGGGTGTTTTTAGCGTATTGCCTATCGATTCTTGCCAACCCGTCGTCGTGAGACGATAAGTCGGTTTGAATACTTCTTCGGCTTTCGAGACTTCTGTCCCTTGCCTGTTGGCTTTCCGTAGATAGAGATGGCTCGCTTTCGTCCTCGTCCCTGTCGGCCTTCACCTCCTCCGTGTGGATGATCCACAGGGTTCATGGCTGTACCTCGGACCGTAGGTCGAATACCTCGCCATCGGCTCTTTCCGGCCTTACCCCAGTTCTGGAGTCGGTTTTCATCGTTAGAGACTTCTCCGATAGTTGCCCATGCCGTATCGATGACCTTTCGGACTTCGGTAGATGGGAGCTTGATCTGAGCGTATCCTTCGTCCTGGGCGATGACTTCAGCGAAGTTTCCAGCTGATCGTACGAGCTTCGAACCGCCTTCCGGCTTGAGTTCTAGGTTGTATACGAACGTTCCCACTGGAATATTCTTAAGAGGAAGCCGATTTCCAGTCTTGACTTCAGCCTTTTCAGCTACCAAGAATGTGTCCCCAGGCTTTACTGACTTAGGAACGATGACGTATCGCTTCTCACCGTCTGCATATACTGCAAGTCCGATAAAGGCTGTTCGGTTTGGATCGTATTCCACCGTGCTGAACTTAGCCTGGATATCCTTCTTGTTGTATACGAAGTCGATGTCTCGATACATTCGCTTGTTTCCTCCTCCCTTGTGCCGAGTCGTGATTCGGCCTCGGTTGTTTCGGCCCATAGATCGCTTGAATCCGTGCGTAAGAGGCTTATACGGCTCGTTAGTCGAGATAACGCCTCGGTACGTGACCTTGGTCATATTTCGCCTAGACGGTGTTGTAGGTTTGAATCTTTTCATAGTTTTGTATTACCGTATGGCTTTATGCTAATTCGATCTTGTCGCCCTTTTTGAGAGTGACGTACGCCTTAACGACTCCGCCCTTAACTCCTCTTCGGCCTCGAACGATGACGTTCTTTGCAGGAGTCTTTGCGATGTTCACGCCGGCCGGAGTGACCTTGTACAGGTTCTTCACGGCAGCCGAGATCGCAGACTTCGTAGCGCCTTTCGCGACTTCGAATACGTAGACGTTTCGCTCTGATGCGAGAGCCGCCTTTTCAGTGATTCGAGGTCCCTTGAGTACGTCAACGACATGCTTTCCAATTGAAGTAGTCATATTAGTTCATCTTAGAAGTAAGAGTTTTAATTGA
The DNA here is from genome assembly GCA_036405975.1 of Minisyncoccota bacterium. Taxonomy (GTDB): domain Bacteria; phylum Patescibacteriota; class Minisyncoccia; order Phycocordibacterales; family CAIZLB01; genus VEQN01. Next base: position 18,416 of record DASWWM010000027.1, read on the forward strand.
CTCTTCAGGAGAAGCAAGCACTACGTACTTGTACTTGAGAAGAGCTACCGGGTTGATGTTTCGAACCTCCATTACTTCGAGATTGCCCATGTTCTGGAAACCTCTTTTCGTGTTCTCATCAAGCTTTGGTACCGCGATAAGCGCGGCATTGTTTCGTCGAACAGGAAGCTTCTCGAATCCAGAGATGGTTCCGAGCTTCGAAAGGACTGACTTCGCCTGCTTCGTCTTTGACTCAGCAAGAGCGAAAGAGTCGAGGATGATCATTTCGCCATCTCGCAACTTTCCAGAAAGGATAGTGTAGAGGGCCTTTGCCTTCATCTTCTTGTTGATCTTTCGAGTGTAATCCTTGTCGTTTCGAGGACCATGAGCGACGCCTCCACCTACCCAAATCGGAGATCTAGTAGATCCGTGTCGTGCCCGTCCGGTTCCCTTCTGCTTCCAAGGCTTCTTTCCTCCTCCTCGCACTTCGCCTCGAGTCTTCGTGTGAGCAACTGGCTGTCGTGCAGATGACTGCATTGACGTTACCACCTGGTGCACGAGATCCGCGTTCCATGAGAGTCCGAAGATTTCAGCAGGAAGAGCAAGCGTGTTAACGCTCTTTCCTTCCTGGTTGTATACCTTCACTTCAATGTTCTCGGCTTTTGAAGCTTTTGTTGTTTTCTTTGCCATAATTTTATATTAGTGAAGATTAACCCTGGATTTCGACAAGCGTACCGTTTCGGCCAGGAATAGCGCCTCGGATGTAGATCTGCTTGAGATCCTTATCATAAGACATTACTACAAGGTTCTTGACGGTAACTCTGTCACCTCCCATTCGACCGGCCATTTTTCGGCCCTTGAATACTCGCTGGTATCCTCCCGCTCCGATTGATCCAGGCTCTCGCTCAGAATGCTTCTGACCGTGAGACCGAGGACCTCCGTGGAAACCGTGTCGCTTGACTACTCCCTGGAAGCCTTTTGACTTCGAGATAGCAGATACCGTCACGATGTCTCCGGCCTCGAGAGTGGATTCGATAGTCGCTCCTACGTCAGCAGCAGCGCTACCTGCGATTTCCTTCAGATGAAGGAAATTCCCACCTTTCATATGACCTGTAAGAGGCTTGTTGATTCGCTTCGCTTTTTTAGTTCCGAAGCCAACCTGTACCGCCTCATATCCATCCTTGAGTTTGGATTTCACTTGAGTCACGACCATGTCATCAGCCTTTACGACTGTGACTGGATGCACCTTGCCGTCCTCATCGAAGAGTTGGGTCATGTGCTGTTTTGTTCCAAGAATGAATTTCATGATTTTTAACTAGGCTAATCTGTTGAATGTGCGAGCTTTCGCTTACATCATCTTCACATCAATGTTGACGCCTGAAGGAAGGCTAAGATTAGTCAAAGCTTCAATGACCTTCGCAGATGGATTCACGATATCGAGAAGTCGCTTGTGCACTCGCATTTCGAACTGCTCTCGCGCGTTCTTGTAAACGAACGATGAACGGTTAACGGTGTAGATTCGCTTCTCCGTTGGGAGAGGAACCGGACCGAGCACAGTAGCGTCATATCGAAGGGCCGTGTCCATGATCTGCTTGATCGAAGCGTCGATTATCTTCGATTCGTAAGCTCGAATCCTGATTCGGAGCTTAGAAACACCATCTTCCTTGGCTGTCTTCTTTTTTGTTGTTTCTTTTGTTGCAGCCATGATGAGCTATGTAATTAATTATGCGCAGTTTCGAAGAGCGCCGCCTAAAGTTAGGCTACGATCTTTGTTACTACACCCGCACCTACAGTCTTGCCTCCTTCTCGGATAGCGAGTCGCTGCTTGTCTTCGAGAGCGATAGGAGCTACGAGCTTTACCTTGAACGTAACTGTGTCACCAGGCATAACCATCTCTACGCCTTCAGCGAGAGTTACTTCACCTGTAACGTCAGTAGTTCGTACGTAGAACTGTGGCTTGTATCCAGAGAAGAACGGAGTATGTCGTCCTCCTTCTTCCTTCTTGAGGATGTAAACTTCAGCTTCGAACTCAGTGTGAGGCTTAACAGATCCAACCTTCGCGATAACCTGTCCTCGTGTAAGGTCTTCCTTCTTAGCGCCTCGGAGGAGGATACCTGCGTTGTCGCCGGCCTGTCCTTCATTGAGCTGCTTGTTGAACATTTCGATACCTGTAACAGTCGTCTTAGTTGTATCCTTGAGACCGACGATTTCGATTTCTTCACCAACCTTTACGATACCCTTTTCGATCTTTCCTGTTACTACAGTTCCTCGTCCTTCGATAGAGAAGATGTCTTCGATAGGCATAAGGAAAGGCTTGTCAGTTTCTCGAACTGGAACCGGGATGTATGTGTCGAGAGCGTTTGCGAGCTCAAGAACCTTCTGTGACCACTGGTCATCAGTTCCTGTAGCTTCAAGCGCCTTGAGGGCTGAACCTCGGATAACTGGAGCGTTTTCGTCGAAACCGTTCTTCTCGAGGAGTTCTCGGATTTCAGCTTCTACGAGGTCGAGCATGTCTGCATCTTCAACCATATCGCACTTGTTGAGGAATACGATGATCTTAGGTACACCTACCTGCTTAGCGAGGAGAACGTGCTCTCGCGTCTGTGGCATCGCACCGTCAGTTGCTGCTACCACGAGGATAGCACCGTCCATCTGAGCCGCACCGGTGATCATGTTCTTGATGTAGTCGGCGTGACCAGGGGCGTCGATGTGAGCGTAGTGTCGAGCCGCTGTCGCGTACTCAGAGTGTGAGAGCGAGATAGTGATTCCTCGAGCCTTTTCTTCAGGGGCCTTGTCAATTTCATTGACGTTCTTAAGAGTTACCTGATTTCCCGCTCGGTGAAGAACGTTCAAGATAGCCGCTGTAAGAGTAGTCTTTCCGTGGTCTACGTGTCCGATTGTACCTACGTTTAGGTGAGGTTTTGATCGATCAAAAGCTTCTGCCATATGTTTTGTTGATTAATTGCCATCTTTAAGCGTCTTTCGAGGCAGTATTTCGCCTCGTCGACCACTTCAAGTTTCCAATTAAATAATTAATTTATTTTTATAATTATTATCGGTAGTGCTTTGCCTGCTTGGTTTCAAATATCCTTGTTTAGAGGGCTATTTTAGGAAACGGCTGAGCAAAGGTGCCAGATAAAAAAGCGCCGAAACGCCGTATAGGTGATAGTACCAAATAAGCCAATAAAGTCAATAAAAAAGCCCTGAAATCAGGGTCTGGGCACTATCAAGGCCATCAGAGTAATAGAAAAAGGCCGGACCTACACGTGGAATATGCATGTCCGGCCTTAGATAACCGGCATCAGCCAACCTTCCAGAGCATTGCTGCTACTGAACAGGGCCCTATGGGAGCCTAGGATGGCATAACGACGCCGGCAGCAACCGTCTCTCGGGCGCCATAAGGCGCCGTATCTCCCGCATGGTGAAGTTGGACGAAGTGGATGTGCCTTTCAGCGACAACCGTCTCTCGACAGGCGCTAAGCGCCGGTGTGCCCTCCATTTCATGATCGCGCAGCAGCAAGGCCGCGGAATCGTAGTTACCGCCGATGCGGATGACGAGCACTGCCTGCAAGCAGGCTGCCGACTGGAGCAATGCAGGCTCTTGCGAGCCGCACAGCATGACATCGTCCGACCATGGGTCGAAAAACGCCGTATTCCCTTGTTCTGGTTGAATGACCAGCTCGTTCAGGTCAACCGCGATATGCGGAGGACCTGTTGAGTACCGATCACCGGCTTGTGCCGTGAAGCACAGTCCAACCAGAGCCGCTGACATCAGAACCGCTGTGGTACAGTGGCGTCTCATTGGCTTCTTTCTGGGTTATTGCTTGGTTTGCTTGTTTGTTTGCCGCCCTCATTTGGCTTGTAAGACCATCTGCGGGCGGACATTTGTACGCTGAGTATCACCCCAGCGAAAGTTTAGGGCTTGCTGGGACCCATTAGGTGGAAATATACACCCAAAGTTCATAATTGCAAGAAAAAAGCCCCGGAAGGAGCAGTCCAGCGCATAGCGTTATTTTGAGACCCTGTTCGGGAATCTAGTATCGACATGCCCTGGACGTTCTTCCGGGACCGTTCTAGGTTTGGTCAGTAACTCCCTTACAGGTCGTAAGGGTCAGGGCGCCACCGAAGCGGCGTCCTGGGAACTTTGCCGAGCGAACCCGGAGGTCCGGTTGAGCCTTTGTCGAGATAGTGCACGACGCGACTGAAGACCGGAGCAAGGGGTGCTTTCATAGGTTTTAACCTCCACGTTTCTATACTGACGATTGTGTGCAATTTCAGGGTATCCGGACGTATTTAAAGATGTCCGGGCCTATAACTTGTATTCACCTCTTAGTGAGCAAGCGCCTACATACTAAACTGCGCATTGAAAATTCGCAAACCCGACCCTTTTCTATGCAGCAGTCGGGAACTTTGTCTGAAGCGCGGTAATGAGCTTTCCGTGCACGCCATCGAATGAGCCATTGCTCATGATGACAACGACATCGCCGGACCTGAGACCTGGAACGAGTCGCTCGAGAGCTTCGTCTCCATTTGAAACGCAGAAGGCCTGGACCTCTTTGCCTCTGGCGGCACCGTCCGCTTTTACTTTCTCAATGACGGTGCCACCGTCGATGAAGTCGGCAGGATTGTCATTGTGCCGCAAGGCAGGCATCGAAAGGCAGAGCACGTCCGCAGAACTGAATGCATGGCTATACGGATCCTCAAACATTTTCTTTCTGCTGGTATTCGAACGCGGTTCGAACAGTGCAATGATCCTTCTATCTGAAAATCGTTCCTTGATGCCGGCAAGCGTCTCATGAACGGCAGTCGGGTGATGTGCGAAGTCATCAATTACCAATACGCCGTTGATATTTGCTCGAATTTCCTGCCTTCGCTTCATTCCAATGAAAGTACTGAGACCGGCTCTGATCTCATCGGCAGAGAGGTTCTCGTGAAGCGCAGCGGCCATGACAGACAGGGCGTTTGCGATATTGTATCTTCCGAAAAGCTTGATTGTAAATCTTCCGAAATCATTTCCCTTATATGAGACGTCGAAATGCTGACCGTCGGCATCCACGGTTATATTCCCAGCCTTGATGTCGCAGCCTTCAGTAAAGCCGTATCGCACAACTTGAGCGTCAGCGTATTGCGCGAGTGCCGCAACCTCTTCGATGTCTCCATTAAGAATGAGAAGTCCGCCTTTTGCAGTTTCCTGAGCGAGAAAAATGAATGACTGCTTATACTCTTCGAAATCGGCATAGATGTCAGCATGGTCAAATTCCAGAGAAGTGATGATGCTGATTTTCGGCTTATACAAAAGAAACTTTGGAGACTTGTCGAAATACGCAGTATCGTATTCGTCGCCTTCGATAATGAAATGCCTTGTGCTGGAATTTCCAGCGCTGAAGCTCGTCTCTTTGATTCCATTCTCTGTTGGCACCGCCACTCCTCCCACAAGAAAGCCAGGATTCTTTCCAGCACTCAAGAATACATGAGCCGCCATCCCTGTTGTTGTCGTCTTTCCATGCGTTCCGCATACGACGATGGACGTCCTGTCTTTTATGAAAAATTCCGTGATGGCCTCAGGCATCGAAACCTGATTCAACCCCTGCTCTCTTGCAGCCTTCGCTTCGATATCGTTCGGACCGAACATGTTCGCAACGACAACCAGATCCTTCCCTTGCAAATTTTCAGGCGCGAATCCTTCATGGAACTTGATACCAAGACGCTCGATCAGGTCGCTCGCCGGAGGATAGCATCCCTGGTCCGACCCGGAGACCTCGTAACCGGCTTCTGCAAAGAGCCCGGCGAGCGAAGATGTCGCCTTTCCGCAAACTCCCGAGATATGTACCTTCCTGATTTTTCCTTCCGCCTCAAGTGCTGCAATTTCCGCAATGCTCGGCCTGTCAAATATTCTTTCGCTGACTGTTTCGGTTCGTTCGGCAATCCGTCTGAGTTTGGCGTCAAAGAACGCTCGGGCTTCTTGTTTCATATCGGTCCATTCTAGTACATTTGACTGACCAGCCCAAATCTTAATGACCTATTGCAATTTTGGTTTCATATGATTTAATATTCCCGTCATTTAGTTTTGCCACACCGCAAAAGCGTGACCAAGGCTGCAAGAGTAGCTAGCAACCAACAAATAAGGAGTAACGTCTTCCCTAGAGCTTTTCAGCCGGGGTGATGCCGGTTGCCAAGTTCTTTGTGAATAGTAGAAAGAGGAAAAAGTTGAAATTAAGCCATTTTTCAGTAGGAGCAGCATCGCCAGCCATCGCGGCAAATCTGCTCGCATTGCATTTTGGATACATGCGCGTGTCCAAGGACGACTCAATCCAACGAGAAATCCTGAAAGACCCAAACGGTGAGTTCATGGAAATCAACAAGATCAAAGATCCAACGAAATCGACGCATATCGGATTCGTCTTTGACAATGCAGCTTTGGCGCTCGCCAAATTCCAGGAACTCTGTCACGAGGACCGGGACGCCGTCGAGAACGCCGAGGCCGTTAAGGTCCCCGTTAAGCCGGCGAAGAAAGCGTGGCCCCTTGAAGGGACCATCACTTTCGTCCTCAAAGGAGGCATATGGATCGAGTTCCACTGGGGCTCATTCCTTGCCGCCCACGAGTAACTAAGCCCTTTCCTCCTGCCGCAGCGCTATTGCATAAAAAGCAATCCGCTGCGGTTTTTTTATTTGGCAGATTTTTGTGTCTGAGATATGGCATATAAAACAAAAAGCCTCGTAGAGAGACTTGTGAGTTGCAACGAGCAGAGGGAAATTTCAGTAGAAATTTCCCGTTCTCTCGGAGAGGCTTTTTGTTTTATATGCTATTTTCGGGACTCAACGATCTGCTTCTCAACGTTTGGTGGAACAACATCGTAGTGATCGAATTCCATCGTCATTGATCCTCGTCCCTGTGTCATTGATCGGAGGTCAGTCGTGTATCCGAACATTTCTGACAATGGAACCATGGCTCGGATAGCCTTGTTCATTCCTCGGTCGTCCATTCCTTCGATAACTCCTCGCTTTGATGAAAGTGAGCCAGTTACGTCACCCATGAATGATTCTGGAGTTACAACCTCAACCTTCATGATCGGCTCGAGGATAACTGGCTTAGCCTTCTTGGCAGCAGCCTGGAATGCCTGAGATGCGGCAATCTTGTATGCGAGTTCAGATGAGTCAACATCGTGTGATGAACCGAATGTAAGCTCGCAAGAAACGTCCGTCATCGGGAAGCCGGCTACGATACCTCGGTCCATGGCTTCCTTAACGCCCTTCTCCACAGCAGGGATGAATTCAGTTGGGATAACGCCTCCCTTGATAGAGTCGATGAATTCGAATCCGTCCTCTCGGTGTACGTTCTTCGCGATCTTCGCGCCTTCCTCGAGAGCCTCGAGAGGCTTGATCGTGATTCGAACGTGACCATACTGACCCTTACCTCCTGACTGCTTAACGTACTTGAAGTCTTCGTCTACGCATGTGCCCTTGATAGTCTCTCGGTATGATACCTGAGGCTTACCGACATTTGCTTCTACGTTGAACTCTCGCTTCATTCGGTCAACCATGATTTCAAGATGGAGCTCACCCATACCCGCGATGATCGTCTCTCCAGTTTCCTGGTTTGATGAGATTCGGAATGTCGGATCTTCATCGGCAAGCTTCTTGAGGGCCATACCCATCTTCTCCTGGTCAGCCTTAGTCTTTGGCTCGATTCGAAGTGATACTACAGACTCAGCGAACTTGATCGGGTCAAGAACGATAGGCTTAGCCTCGTCGCAGAATGTATGAGAAGTCTTCGCATCCTTGAGACCTACAGCGGCTGCGATTTCTCCGGCGAATACCTTCTTAACTTCTTCTCGCTTGTTGGCCTGAAGTCGCACGATTCGTCCAAGTCGTTCCTTCTGTCCAGTTGTCGAGTTGTAAATGTATGAGCCGGCTTCGATAGTTCCAGAGTACACTCGGAAGAATGTGAGCTGACCTACGAATGGGTCTGTCTGGAGCTTGAAGGCAAGCGCAGCAAACGGCTCTGTATCAGATGCCTGTCGAGTGATGACTTCTCCAGTCTCAGGATCAGTTCCCTGTACGGCAGGGATATCGAGCGGAGACGGAAGGTAGTCAACAACGGCGTCGAGGATGAGCTGGGTTCCCTTGTTCTTAAGAGATGAACCTGTGAATACAGGGTAAATCTTGTTTGCGATAACCCCCTTTCGAAGAGCGGCCTTGAGTGCAGGAAGTTCGAAGTCAGTCTTTCCTTCCAGGTACTGGTTCATCATTTCCTCATCCTGCTCAACGATCTTCTCAACGAGTTCAGCTCGTCGCTTAGTCGCCTCGTCTACCATGTTTGCCGGGATATCGTACTCAATAACCTGGTTACCCATTTCTCCTTCGAACCTGTATGCCTTCATCTTGAGAAGGTCGATGACTCCGTTGAAGTCTCCTTCAGATCCGATAGGAAGCTGTGCTCGGATGGCGTTCTTGTTAAGTCGATCGAGGATAGACTGGTATGATCGCTCGAATGAAGCACCTGTTCGGTCAAGCTTGTTGATGTAGCAGATTCGCGGAACCTGGTACTTGTCAGCCTGTCGCCATACAGTCTCAGACTGCGGCTCTACTCCGGCTACTCCGTCGAATACCACTACTCCTCCGTCGAGTACCTTGAGTGATCGCTCTACCTCCACTGTGAAGTCCACGTGTCCAGGAGTGTCGATGATGTTGAATCGGTGCTTGTTTGAAAGGTCGCTTCCCATGTATGTCGGGTTCCAGAAACAAGTGATCGCGGCAGCCGTGATGGTGATACCTCGCTCCTTTTCCTGTTCCATCCAGTCGGTCTGAGCCTCACCTTCGTGAACCTCCCCGATCTTATGTGACATACCTGTGTAGTAAAGGATTCGCTCAGACGTAGTCGTCTTTCCTGCGTCAATATGGGCGATGATACCGAAGTTTCGTACTTTCTCGAGTGGATAATCTCTGTTCATATATGTATCGGCCGAAGCCGGATTCTAAATTTAAAAAGCCCGAGGGCCAGTAAATTATTGGTAATTAGATGATAATAAGCACCGACTTTAGAATTAAGTCGTGGGGATAAAATAGCATTATTCCTAAGGGTTTGCAACGATAAACGAGCATTTGCCCGAGTCTGAAGTCGTGACCTAAAAGGCCTATTTATTCCAGGACCGCATCTTCAAGCTTCAGAATGCGGTTTTCATGGCCCTGATAGAGCTCAGACATGGCATCCATCTTGATTTCGAGGCTTTCGACCTGACCATCAAGCCGGTTGATGCTTTGCTCGATTTTATCCAGCATGCCCGATTGAATGCCCAATTGACAGTCTATTTCATAAAGTCTCTGGTTTGTGCGACCCTCCATGGCGCCAAGCTCGTCCTTGGTAGGGAAATTCTCATGCATGTAGTTTTGCATAGAATCAAAGCCTGTTTTCATGATTTGGGCAAACTTCTCAAATTTGTCATCCATCATGTTTTTGATGAGATTCAGGTCCCTTTTGGTTAACATACCGAAAGTATAGCCTGCTCAAATCAAATTTCCATAAACTGCCTGTGAATATTATAATATGGCCATGAAACTCGTAATTTTAGCTGCCGGCAAAGGCAAACGAATGGGAGAATCTTCGAACCACACCCCAAAGCCCATCCTTAAATACAAAGGGGAGACCCTCATCGAGCACAAGCTGGAGCAGATTCCGGCTCAGATCAATGAAATTATCGTTGTAATTGGCCATTTGGGCGAGAAAATAGCCCTTGAACTGGGCACTGACTACAAAGGCATTCCTATTGTATATGTTCAGCAGCACGAGCTTTTGGGTACCGCACACTCGCTTTGGCAGGCAAAAGACCAGCTTATGGCTGCCGGAGAGCCTTTCCTGGTCCTCATGGGAGATGACCTTTATGCAAAAGAAGACCTTGAAGCCATGATTTCTTCATATGAAGCTGACGGCAATTGGGTCGCGCTCGTCCAGAAAGTAGACCAGCAAATGACTGCAGGAAAGTGTGTAGTGGATGAAAATGGCTTTCTTATAGCCATCACAGAAGATCCTGAAGGTAAAATCTCACAAAACGTCATGTATACAGGAGGCTGCCTGCTTACGCCTGACGTATTCCAGCTACCTATGGTACCCGTCTCCGAAACCGAGTTCGGCCTTCCACAGACGTTCATGCAGAAAACAGGGCTCGGTGGCCAGATTAAGGCCTTGTATGCAACGTATTGGAAGCGAATTACAGCCCCGGAAGACCTTGCGGATTAAGACTGGAATATGAAAACCGCCTCTGTGCAGGCGGTTTTTGTTTGATTGAGCTGTTCACAGCAGCTTACTCGAAAGGCGTAATCATCCCTTTGGATACCAACCTTCGTATGACATTTGAGACCAGAAACTCGCGCGGATAGCGCTTCGTTCTGATGACCGACTGAGCCTGGATTTCAGACCAGATCCTGATGAGTTCCCTCCCCTTGATGTCCAGAATCGCATAGCCAGAATACTGACCGCCAATCCATGCATATCGTGCTGCCAAAGGCAGTTTTCGCATTTTCATAGTTCCGAAAGGATTAAAGCAAACTCAAGCACACAAAGCAAAAACCGCCTTTTTGAGGCGGTTTTGTCTGTTTGAAAACTGAGGACTACCAAGCGAGATGCGCGAAAGCCTTGTTGGCTTCTGCCATCTTGAGGGTGTTTTCCTTCTTTCGAACAGCTTCTCCTTCGTTCTTTGAAGCGGCAATGATCTCGTCAGCAAGCTTTACGTGCATAGCTGCGCCTTTCTTTGATCGGGCAGCGTCAATGATCCACTTCATTGAGAGATACTGTCGTCGCTCAGGTCGGACTTCTCGAGGAACCTGGTAGTTCGCTCCTCCGACTCGTCGTGATCGAACTTCTACCGCAGGGGCAGTGTTCTTGAGGGCCGTATTGAAGATTTCAATAGGATTCTCGGTCTTTAGCTTGTCAGCAATAGTGTCGAAGCTTCGGTAGACGATGGCAATAGCCGTAGTCTTCTTTCCGCTCCACATACAATAGTTGATGAACTTGCCTACCTCGAGTGAGTTGTACTTGAGGTCAGCCTTGGCTACATTACGATTTTTTACTTTTCGTCGCATTGGATGATGATAATTAAAGGGAAATTTCTGTTAATTCGCAGAATGTATTCAGTCTTGCGCTTCAATGCGGGACTTACTCTGCTTTGGTATCTAGGAGATTGATTACTTAGCTGCCTTAGGTCGCTTAGCTCCGTATGCAGATCGCTGCTTTCGTCGCTTTTCTACGCCCGCACAGTCGAGTACGCCTCGAACTACCGTGTATCGGATACCTACGTCCTTTACTCGTCCACCTCGGAGGAGTACTACTGAGTGCTCCTGGAGGTTATGACCCATACCTGGGATGTACGCAGTAACTTCAAGACCGTTTGAAAGTCGTACTCGGCAAATCTTTCGGATCGCTGAGTTAGGCTTCTTAGGAGTCTTAGTCGTTACCTTTGTGCAAACTCCCTTCTTGAAAGGAGAGTTGTAGTACACCGGTCGGTTGTGAAGAACGTTGAATCCTCGAGTAAGGGCAATAGCCTTGCTCTTTCGCTCCGTCTTCTTTCGATTCCTTTTTACTAGTTGGTTAATTGTAGGCATGTGCCTTTTTGTTTTGAATTACCTATTAAGTAAGCCATTTCCTATGTTCCGCATAGGGAGTGACTAAAAATAAAATGCTCCGAAAAGCACTGAGTCAGAGAATACTATATATATAGGTGCAATGCAAGAAATAAAGGCCTAGACGCCCGCAATACCGTTCACGATAGCGAATACGGCTGGAGCTAGGAACTGCCAGAGTACAAAAATGAAGAGAACTGTGGCAATCATGCCGTACTGCTCGAAAACAGCCCTAAACTTGGCCATTTGGTTTGGAAAAAGATTGATGAGAATCTTCGAGCCGTCCAAAGGAGGAAGTGGAACAAGGTTGAAAAAGGCCAATGTAGCGTTGATTAGAGCCGCAACATAGAGAATGTATGTGGTTTCCTGAGGAATGGCCGTTCCGAAGAAGCGGATAGTCAGGGCCGCTGCCAGCATGATCACGATATTTGACAGCGGCCCTGCAAATGCCACCCAAAGCTCGCTCCAGCGGCCATTTTTAAGGTTATATGGGTTATACGGTACCGGCTTGGCCCATCCAAATACGATGCTTCCAGGCAAAATGACGCAGATAAGCGGCACGAGGATTGATCCGACAGGGTCTATATGGCTGATAGGGTTCAATGTGAGCCGTCCTGCATACTTTGCCGTCTTGTCGCCCTGAGACAGTGCAGCAAGGCCGTGAGCCACTTCGTGAATGACGATTGAAAGTATTAAAATGGCGACTGTGAAGATAGAAATCATGTTTGCGTTATGTAGAAAATATGATAGCATGTTCGAACATATGGCAAAAGTATGCGCAATTACAAAAAGAGGACCTCGAACTGGAGGAGGGTATTCTAACCGAACCCGAGCCACTCAGTTCAACCCTACGGGAACGAGACTCCGATACCCAAACCTTCAGAAGAAGCGAATTTACGTTCCTGAACTCAAGAAGAGCGTCATGGTGACCATCTCAACCAGAGCTCTCAAGACAATCCAGAAGAACGGCGCATTCGCCACTCTCAAGAAAGCAGGACTCATTTAATACTAAGTTCCGAGTCCAAGGTACTGAAACCGCCGAAAGGCGGTTTTTGTTATAATTCGGACATGATCATACCTCGAAACGGCTTCTATGTTCATTATAAGCATGACCCGGAGGGACCGGTAAATAACTATATATATGAAGTGGTAGGCATTGCCAGAAACACCGAAGAGAAAACCTTCGCTGTGCTTTATCGTCCGGTATATCAGAATTCATGGTTGCCGCCTGCAGATTTCCAATCGCGACCTCTCGATATGTTCAATGAGGAAGTCGAGATAGACGGCACTATCATGCCCAGATTCAGACTTGTCACGGACCAGACAAAAATAGATGAATTGACTGAAGCCAGAGACAAAATGTACTAAGCAGGTTCACTGCGAGTTCATCTGATTTCCATCAGAATAAAAAGTGACGGTTCCCAGTTCGTCAGTTCGAAGAATTTTTACTCCAAACTTTTGAAAGGTCTCCATAACTGACTGATTTGGATGTCCGTACTTATTTGAGGTACCGGATGAAATGATCGCGAAGTCAGGAGAAACAGCTTGAACAAAATCTGATGCAGTTGATGTCTTAGAACCGTGATGTCCGGCTTTCAGTGTTTTTGATTTCAGTCCAAGGCCGCCACTTGCATCCGATTTGCTTTGCTCGATGATGTACCGTTCCATTTCGACAGGAGCATCTCCGGTCATCATTACAGAATTCTCTCCATGAGTCACCCGCATGACGACGGACATCTCATTCGTCTCCATCAGGTCTTTCGGAAAGCAGCTTCGGTAATCCGGCTCAGCGCGTGATGCAGATTTCGATTTTCCAGTTTTAGTTTTTTCATTCTTTCTTGAGATTTTTGCATCAACTTTGCTTTTGCATTTTTGAATCTTCTCAGCGACATACTTGAAGCTCGGTGCGAGCACCTGAACTTCGACTGGAGTTCCAGTCTGCTTGCCGTTCTTATCGCGATCACTGATTCTCATTTTCATACCTTCATATGCATGCAGTCTGTTCGTCTTCGGCCGAGCGCCAACATCGGCTGCTTCGATGTTACCATTCGGCCCACCTTCACTTCTGTGTGCTGAGTCTTCTCCAACCATCTTTTCTACCTCTTCAAAAAGTTTGCTTGTGCCGGTGACAAAACTGTCGAGATAGATTCCGTAGTTGAACCGATCTATTAACCATTTCATTCCTCCGATATGATCGGCATCTGGATGAGTCGCGACGATGACATCTATACTTTTGTCGAAGATGTTAAGACTCTCTGAGAGTGATTCCTTGAACGTACCGGCCGGCGGACCTGCATCGATGAGAAGGGATGCTCCGCCGGCCGTCTTAAGAAGAAACCCATCGCCTTGTCCGACATCGAGAAAATGCATTTCGACCTCGGCATTCGGACCAGCTGACACGAAGAAAAATGCACTGAGCACCAGAGATACCACAGCTGCAAAAATGGCAGCATGGGAAGCCACCCGGAGGAACTGTCTTTGAGTTTTTTCTGCGTGATATACTTTCATCGATTTACAAGTTTAATCATCAATTTATGACATATTCAGAAAAGCAATTTTCCATCCCCGAGCTCCAGGGCATTTCAGCCAAGACTATCGAGGAGCACCTCAAGCTCTATGCCGGGTACGTGAAGCATCTCAATCTCATCCAGGACAAAGTTGCTGAGCTCTCGGCCGACTACGAAAAGAATGCATTCACGATCGGCGAGCTCCGACGGCGACTCGGCTTCGAGTTCGACGGAATGCGAAATCATGAGTACTACTTCGAGCAGTTCGAAGGAGGTGCGGCAGCGGCCGAAAAGGACAGCGACTTTGCAAAAAAAATTGATGCCGACCTCGGTGGCTTTGACGCATGGCTTACAGGCTTCAAGGCTCTCGCCATGACAAGAGGAGTGGGATGGGCTGTCCTATACTTCGACAAAAAGACAGGCCAGCTTGTCCAGACATGGATCGAGGAACAACATCTCGGACAGCTCGCAGGACTCGATGTCATTCTTGCATTGGACATGTGGGAGCACTCATACATGCTCGACTATGTGCCGTCAGAAAAGAAGAAATACGTTGAGGCCTTCTTCTCTAACCTCAACTGGAAGGTAGTGGAAGAAAGATACGTGAAGTCAGTTTCACAACTCTAGCAGGTATGTTTCGGGAATTCTAAAAGATTCACAGGAATTCACGGAAGACGTTTCAGCAATACACTTTGGAAATGCCGCAAGTGACGAATACCTACGTATTCAGCTGCGGCATTTTCTCTTTCTTACCCATGAAACGATACTCGTAGACGGCGATGTCGAGGATGAATACGGCATACGAAACGAGAATCCACGACACTGGTATCGGAGGAATAAGGATATGCGACCATGAAATGCTGGCAGCAATGTCGACCACCTTCAGTTCATATGAGAGCAGGATCCATGAAACGAATGCGGGCACGGATGCCACTGCCCCGGATATGAAACTCAAAACACTGACGACAAACACCAAAAGCATCGTGAGGGGGATAACTGGAAGAACGATGATGTTCACCGCCAGCGCGATAACCGAGAAGAGTCCTGACATATGGATGATGAATGGCAGTGTGAATAACTGAGTAGCGAAAGTGCATGCAATGAGATCGACCACTGACTCAGGGACCTTGAACTTTGTTTTGAGAAACATGATTCGAACCTTCACGCGTTCTGAGTACAGGATCAATCCCAAGCTCGCGAGGAAGCTCAGCTGGAAGGAAGGGTCATGGAAAAGGATTTTTGGATTATGGACAAGCATCAAGGACCCGGCTACGGTCAGAGACATGAGTGCCGCATTTGTCCGATTGGTCAGCCGGGCATACAGAGCGATCAGGGACATGACAGTCGATCGGACAACCGTCGCTCCGCCGCCCGTCATGACCGCAAAGCCGACAATGCCAAGACCTCCGCATACGCTCGCAATCGTCTTCGGGAGAAATCCGAAGACCTTGAGTATCGCATCACCAATGATGGACACATTCGATCCGGAAAGGACGACGATGTGAATGAGTCCAGCTATCTGAAACTTTTCCTGCAGTTCCTTGCTCATGGATCCCTTTCCGGAGATGATCAGGCCGCTCGCAAGAAATGCATGCGGCGACGGAAGGGACGACTCGATATTCTCAACGATCCGTGACTTCACCGAGTACAGGAATGATGTAACAGAATTTCCGAATCCAGACCCGACGACCTCGAGATCTCTCGCTTCCAGAATGTAGTAGATGTCATCTTTTGCCAGGAACGATCTGTAGTTGAAGGTTCGGCCATCCTCACTCTCGATGAGGTCTGGAACTTTTACAGACGCATCGAACTCCAGCATGTCACCGTACCTGACGACTTCCCCAAGATGCCTGGATCTGACCAGGACAGTCGGAGGTTCACTCTTCTGCGACTCGATCTGAAACCATGTTCCGTCAGCAAGAAATTCACTGGCATAAAATTTGAATCTCGGACTTCCATTTCTGATTTCAGGCGACTCAAGCACCGTGCCCCTGAACCTGAACTTCTTTCCCACGAACTGATCGAGCGACGAATCAGGGACACTGAGATCGAAGAACCTGATCAGTGCAAAAACGAAAGCTGCCGCGAATAGCGACAGCCGTATCAGTAGTTTTGTTTTTCTAGATACGGGCATCCTCGTTCCCGCATGAGCAGGGTGGAATAAAGATAACCGATCGACATTAAGAACGCTTCAAGAACTCCTGAATGATCGAAGCCTCATCTTCAGCAGAAAGAGCCTTCTTGAATCGCGCGCCTTTCTTCCCTTTCACTTTCTTCTCGCACTCCGCCCATGATTTGTCCGTCGACATCTTTCCATCGACATAGCTGACATATGAGTATGCAGCTTTTCCGCTGCTCGAGCTTTTGCCTTTTTTCTTTTTCTCAACGGCACTTGCCATCGTGCTCAAGTCCAGAATCTCAGAAACGATTTCTGCCTGATATCCGGCAAGCGTACCAGAATACAGTTGGACCGGTTTATTGTCTGCGAAAGAAGTGGCGATGATATCGCATCTCTCATTGCCCGCGATGCCGGAGTGGCCGGGAACAAGATTCCATTTTATAGAGAGAGGCCCCTTTCCGTCGCCTTTCTCGATGAGGTCAGAAATCTCCTCCCAAAGGTCTCGATTCTTTACCGGCTCCTTGGTTGCAGTGATCCAGTTATTTCTTTTCCATCCCTTGATCCACTGCTGGACCCCTTTCACGACATAGCTTGAGTCGATATAAAAAGTAAATGAACGAACGCTCAGATTTTCATAGTAGCTGATGAAATTCTTAATGCCCTCTATGACCGCCTTTAGCTCCATTCTGTTGTTAGTCGTGACATCTTCCCTTCCTCCGACTTCATCGACATGGAGTTCTCCATGAGCATTCGGGTATATGGCCACCGCTCCGTACCCGCCAGGACCCGGGTTCCCCCTAGATGATCCATCAGTAAAAATAACTATCTCCCTATCAGCCAAAGTCAGTATGTTCATGGCCTACAGTATATCAATAATCCTCAGCCTGTATTCCGGAAAGCCCCGGAACATAGATTTTTCCATATGAGCGACGATGTCGAGGATCGCCCCTGAAACCGCCTTCTCAGTCATTTTCTTATCGTCTGCGGCAAAGAACTGGATAGCCTTGATGCCCGTCCGTCCCTGAGTTGCATGGAGCAAAGTCAGCTCGACATGCTCTTTTGTTTTGCCAAAAAGCTTATTCTCCAGAACCGTCACGTCTTTAAGTACAAAAACCGGCTTAGGATTAGCCTCGCCGAATGGTCCCATTTTTTCAATGGTAGACCAGAGGCTTCTGCCCACCTCGTCAGTGAAAAGGATCTTATCTATATAAACAGTCCCGGGAAGGTCTACCCCTTCTCCATCCTCACTCGCAGTACTGTCTGCGGCACCATTACCGTTTTCCGCATTTGCAGACTCATCGACAGCTGTGAGCTTTGCAAACGAATCGAGCAGAGTCTCTTCAAATGTATGGACCTTGTCACCTGATAGGGCAAATCCACCGGCAGCGCTATGTCCGCCCACATTTATAAAAAAATCAGAAGGGACATTTCTCATAATCCGAACCGCATCAAAACCGTCCGGAGCCCTGCACGAACCCTTTATGACTTCTTCAGCATTCTTCTGATCAGCCATGTCCTCTTCAAAATCCTCTCCGGCCCTCCCCCATAGATAGACAGGTCTGTTATATTCTCGAACAATATGCGTGGCAGCAAGGCCGAGTACCGGAGGCTTCCAGTCCGGATTACCCAGCACTATCAATGGTTTCTCATGAAGTCCGCGTTCCTCAACGACTTTCTTTATCTGTTTCACCAAATGTGCCACCTGCGTCTTCCGGCTATCGTTTACCGCATTGAGATGTTTCACCATCTCTTCAGCCTCGGTTTCAGATTCAGTAGAAAGGAGAATAAAAGCGTCTTTCGGATCAGCCATTCGTGATGCTGCATTGATACGCGGAGTAATCATGAATGCAATGTCTTCCTCGGTAATAAATTTTGGTTCCATCTTCAAAGCCTTGAAAAGCTTGATGAGGCCAATCCTTCGAGTCTTTCGCATGACCATCAGGCCAAAGTGCGCAAACGTTCTATTCTCTCCTCGAAGCGGAACCATATCAGAAAGAGTCGCAAGGCCTACCAAGTCGAGGAGCCATTTCTCCCAACCTTCTGAAATATTGAAAACGCTCGTGCCTTCCCGGCCTACCTCCCCCGCCTCGTTTCTCTGTGCGGCGCAGAGCGCCTGGATGACTTTATAAATGACGCCTGCACCGCACAGCATCTTCTCAGGATACTCACATCCAGGCTGCTTTGGATTGATGATTGCGAATGCATCGGGCAGAACTTCTGCAGGAGTATGGTGGTCGGTAATAATGAGATCAAAACCGAGCCTCCTGGCACAAACCGCCGCATCGACATCAGTAATGCCGCAGTCGATGGTTATGAAAAGCTTTGCTTCCTTGCCCTCATCCCCTGACTCGGCAGCCTCTTTCATGCATCGGGCAAAGACCGACTCAAGAGCGGCGACGTGCACGCCGAATCCTTCCTTATGCCTATGAGGAATATAGTTCTCAAAATTCTGATATCCAATTCTTTTGAAGAAATCGTGCAGGACCACTCCTCCCGGAATGCCATCAGCGTCGAAATCGCTATAAATGACGATATGCTCATTTTTCTCAACCGCATCGACAATCCTCCGTACCGCCTTATCCATATCCTTAAGCAAAAATGGATCATGTGTCCCTGCCGTATAGCTTGGATTCAGGAAAGCTTCCCGCTCCTCATCGGATACGATCCCGCGCGAGTTAAGGAGCTGGTCAAGGAAACTTCCTCCTTCTGATTGTCTGAGTTTGTAGGTAGGCATGGCTGGGATGAAGAAAAGCGAAAGATAGATTGAATCCGAGCCGACTGAGCGTGTGAAGATGAGAAACATCGACCCAGGCCGCGGCTTTATTACTTCTGGATTCTATCATACAATGGCAGCCATATGACAAACCAAAGTGAAGACTTGCTCAAGGAGGAAGGGACAAGAAAGGTTGACCCGGCCCTGCATGAAGATGCCTCAAAAGACTGCATTTTCTGCCATATTGCAAAAGGCACAGTCCCTGCAGTCAAGCTCTACGAAGATTCGGAAACGGTCGCATTTTTGGATATCAACCCAGTACATCCAGGCCACGTCTTGGTAATCCCTAAAGACCATTATGAGAATGTGTACTCGACTCCGGCCGAAGCATGGCTTCGAATGATGATGACCGTCCAGAAAATGGCAGTCGCCGTAAAGAACGCGACGGATGCCGACGGAATCAATATCGAGATGAACAATGAAAGCGCAGCCGGCCAGGTCATGTTCCATGCCCATGTTCATATCATCCCTCGATTCAACGAGGACGGCCTCAAGCATTGGCCTTCGAAGGCCTATAAAGATCATGAGGAAATGCAGGCTGTTTCAGAAAAGATTATTGCTGAGCTGAAGTAATTGAAAGCAGGCAGCAGCGTAAATGAAAAAGCTCCCGCAAAAGGAGCTTTTTCATTTCTAGAATTTCAGACCAATCTGTACTTATTTCAAAGCCTCGATTCCCGGCAACGACTCATCCATAAGATATTCAAGCATCGCCCCTCCCCCGGTCGATATAAACATATTTCTATTGTTATCGTCGTTATCCAGTCCGAGCTCGGCAACAGCAGCGGTGGTATCCCCTCCTCCGAGAATTGCCTTGAGCGTCCCCCTCTTTGCCTGTGCGGCAACCAGTTCTGCAATAGCCACCGTCTGCTCTTGGAATCCCTTTTCGTAAAGTCCCATCGGTCCGTTCCAAACAACGAACTTTGCAGAGGCAATTTTCTCAGAAAGTTCTTCGACGAGGGAAGGTCCCGCATCATAAATGGCATCCTCTGATCCAATGCCTGAGATAGGCTTCACGATCCCCTTGCTTGCATCTGCTTCAGTCGCAACGATAACATCAGTCGGAATGATAAGGTTACCGTTATTCATGACATCGCTGACATCCACAGAACCACTTGAGACGAGCGACTTTCCAACCTCATACCCCTTGGCCTTGAGCACATCGTTAAGAAGTGCGCCTCCGAGTACGATAGAATCAGCGGCTTTTTCGCCAGAGCTGAACTTCTTGATGAGCGGGAGCTTGGAGTCGAACTTCGCTCCGCCGAGTATGAATACGAAAGGATGAGGCGGATTGAAAGCGAGACCGACGTGCTCTATCTCATTCATCATCTGGATGCCGGCGCATCGTTCCGAGCAAAGCGCAGGAAGAGCAACTACTGATGCATGGGCTCGGTGAGAAACGGCAAAAGCATCGTTCACATAGACATCAGGCTTGACCGTATCAAAGAGCTTCTGGGCAAATGCAGGGTCATTCTTTTTTTCCCCCTCATGTGCACGCAAATTTTCAAATAGGATAATGGATCCATCCTCAAGCCCTGCCACAGCCTGCACAGACTCATCGCCCAGGAAATCCGGCACGAATGAGAATCCCTTTCCAAGCTTTCCGAAGTCCCTTGCATACATGTCTGAGATATATTTCGCCACAGGCTCAAGCCCGAATCCATCCTTGTTTTCGATATGGGAAATAAGCACGATTCTTGCTCCCGACTTCTTCAGATGCGCCACGGTCGGGATAGTCTTTCTGATTCGAAGATCATCGATAACCGTTCCGTCGCTTCGAAGCGGCACATTGAAGTCGCATCGAACCAAAACTGTTTTACCCTTGAGCTCAGCCTCCCCAAGACCTGAAATAGGTCGGATTCCTTCCGCACTCTTATTTTCGCTTTGCTGCATTTTTCTTATTGTTCTTAGCTTTTGTAAAACTCTTCTTGAGTGCCTTCTTCGAGTTGGTCTTCTCTCCCTTTCCAAGTACGTCGAAGATCTCACCGAAGCTCTTTGCATCCCAGCTCGCCCGTCCGATAAGAAGACCGTCCACTTCCCCGTTCACGATAATGTCTTCCGCATTGTCAGCAGTTACAGAGCCTCCGTAGAGGATTTTGGTCATTGAAGAAATAGTCTCACCCCACATTTCCCTGATGCACTTCTTGATGTAGACAACCATCTGATGGAGGTCATATGAAGTGATGGCGACATTGTCCTTTCGTCCGATGGCCCATACTGGCTCATAAGCGACAATGACTTCATGGAACTGAGACCGGCTGACAGTCGAGAGAGCCTCTTTGATCTGGGCCTTGATGATTTCAAGGTAGCCTCCGTCAGTATCTCTTTCCTTCTCACCGATGCAGACGATCGGCTGCATCTTCGTCTTGAGAACCTGCTGAACCTTAAGAGCGATAGTCTGTCCATTGTCACCAAGCTGTCTTCGTTCAGAGTGACCGACGATGGCATACGAAGCGCCCGTGCTCGCGACCATCTGAGCACCAACCTCTCCGGTCTTAGAAAGCCCTTCTTCGAAACTTGAAACGTCCTGTGCTCCGACCGCTACCTTGATCTTCCCCTTTCCAGACATTTCAGCGAGAGGCGCAATAAACGGGAATGGAGGGCAGATGGCCACATCGAATCCCTTATGAGCCTGGGCAGATTTCTTGATGGCCGCGAAACGCTTTCGGGCATCAGCAAGCGTGACAGGGTTCATCTTCCAGTTTCCAACCAAAAGTACTTTTTTGTTTTTCTTCATGCTCTGAATTATACCAGCAAATAGTCCGATACAAGACTTGAAAAATTGACGATACGATTCATGAAATGTGAATAAACAAAGGCCGGAACCCCCAAAAAAAGGTTCCGGCCTTTGTCGTATGCGTTTCCATGTCGGAGACTATCTCGCGACCTCTCTCCAGCTATCGACATTCCAGGCCCCTGAGGGTCCGCTTGTGAAGTCGATGTCCGCAAGGCCGGAATCATACGTTACCGTGGTTCCTCCGCTCATATATACCTCGTTGGCAACTACGGCTTTTGCCGATGATCCGCCATTGAAAGTCACGCGCCCGTAAGGAGCAAGAATGAGCACGGTACCAGCAGCTCCCGATACGGTAACTGCGGAATTCGAGCTGCTCTTGCTTACAAGCACCACATAGCTTCCTGCTTGGCCGTTGCCATTCAACGCTCCGGAGGCGCCCAAATCGACATTGCCAGATACCACAATAGGCAAAGCAGAGCCTCCAACGCTATTTGCAATCCTTATAAAACCGGCACCCGATATAGCAAGGGTTCCATTTATGTAAACAGGTCCCGCAACATACATCCTTCCTCCGGCATTAATGTTCACGCTTCCGTTGACATATAAAGGACCGTTTACCGTTAGCTGGGCATCTCCGCCAATCGAAAGGTTTCCATTGATCCGAAGCGAGCTCGTAGAGACATTATTGCTGCTGCTCAAGGATAGCGACGTCGGCCTTGTCTGAGTCGTAACGACAGAATCCTGCCATGCCTGAATGTTTGCATCAGAAAAAGGAAATGCGAGCGGAGAAGGAGATGACTGAGACGTATCGCAGCTCTTATTGTTATTGGATCCTGTCTGGCAGTACAGGTTTCCCGCAACCGTAGAATTCGTGACGATGAACGCTTTTGCATCCCCTGTTCCCCCGGAGCCGACTACGATGCCGCTGATAGAGCTCACATCGCCTGCAACGAGCTCGAATAATGCATCGTGACCGGGACTGCTCGCAGTCCATGTTCCTCCGAGCTGACCTCGATACAGAGCCGCGGAAGAATCCCAAGCAAGCATGGGCGAATTATCCGTTGCACCGAACTGGTAATATGCCCAAGACGCGCTGGACGAAACATCGAATACGATCCAGTACCGAGTGCCGGCAGTGAGAGGCACGGCAGAACTGAAATAGACTCCGAGCCAGCTGAACTGGTCCGTAACCTGTCCCGCGCCCAGAACCGTTGAGGCCAGTACCGTCGTGCCGGGCCGATTAGTGGACGGATTGTTATTTCTCAATGAGATTGTCACATTCGAAGGCCATCCGCTCTTTCTTGCATATACTCGCAAAAGCACATTCGATGAAGACGAGCTTACAGTGAACGATTGGGCAAAATCCTGAGTGGCGTTTGTGTCTCCGGCCGAAAGCGTTATGGGACTCTCGGAAGTATTGCCGACTGTTACTTCTGACTGAGCGGCAGCAGACGCTATTGCGCTGCCTGTTATGGTCGGATTGCCCGAACCGACGATATTCCCATTCGAATATACGTTTCCGACAATACGCGCCCCTCCGCTCATATTCAAACCTCCATTTCCTACCTGAATTCCGTAGTTGACGGAGACCCCGTCCCCTTGCGAGAAGACGCTCTTCGATACCCGCGAGAAGAAGCCGGATATTCCCGTCGAAATGACCTGCTTCATTCCGTTCACATCGGTAATCTGAGCAGTCGATGTGCCACTGGAGAAGCCGAGCACGAGCGTAGCCGGAAGAGTCCTTCCTTTATTGAGCCTGTAAAGCACCTCCTCGTTAAGCGTATCCGCAGTAATGAAGCCCTGCTTTGACTGCACGAAATCGGCAGCATTCCTGATCTGGTACGCGACCGGCGAAGCCATTCCCACAAGTACGATAACCGAGATGATAAGGAAGAATATGACGGCCGTAATGATTGCCGCGCCCGACTGCGGATTGCTGTTGATGTTTCGCTTTCGCATTTTTAATTGTATTGGCTAATAAGATCCCCGAAGGACTGCCGTTCCGTAGAACTTCTCGTTCACGACATACGGACTCGTGCTGGCACTTGAGAGATTGAGCTCTATCTTTACCGCCGCGGATGTCGTTGTCGCAAATGATCTGAAGACCAGTGACGTGACAACGACATCCGCGGCGGTAACAGGTCCCAAGCTCGATCCATTCTCCTCAAGCATAAGCCGTCCTCCTGAGACATGGAATCTCAAGGTCGATTCGTTTCCCTCATCATCCGAAGTGAGAAGAGAGAGTGATCCCGGATTATTATCGAAAACGGTCTGCGCAGCATTCACCTCGTCAGCGTTCCGTATTTCCCTGGCCATCCGATCGATCGCCTGAGTCGCGGAGGACTCGACTGACCTTACAGTTCGGACACTCCTGTAAGAAGACGAGAGCATGGCCACAGCCTGTACGATTCCGACAAAGAGGATGACGAGCAGGGCGATATACACAAGGGACTCGATAAGGGTAAATCCTTTTGACGGCGCGATAATGTTGGCTGAAGGAGCTTTTGTCATTGTAGTAAGTGCTAATTATTGAAAGTATTGTATACGTACAGCTCTATCGACTGGGTAGTCGTCACCCCTTTTTGATTCCAGGATACTGAGACCGTCGCCTTCTTTGTACCCGAGTCCAGAGTACCGCCCGTTTGCACGATGTCATAGGTTGTTGCATCCCTGTATACGGGAGCCAGAGTAAACGTTCGGGAAAATTTTGAATCTATGAGCGCCGGGCTCGTAGTGGCTCGCCATTGTCCGGCGCTCCATACGAATCGATACGGGGCATTTTCGCCAAGAGGAGCGATATGAGCAGTCCACCCCGAATCACGCATAAGCCTCAAGGCCTCGGCTCCTTCTTCAAGAAGCATGGCTGATTGAATTCGGGGCATATTGTCGAGAGAAAGCTTCGTAAGGCCTCCATATGCACCGATAATGCTTACGACCGAAGTCATAATGATTGCCGAAGCAACCAAGACCTCGACCAGAGACATTCCTCTTTTTTTCATGCTTCTATTCATGTTTTTCTGAATCATGCCGACGCTCGCCTACTGCTGAACCTCGACTAATCCGCTGCCATATATGATAACAGTTTTAACATCGCTTGGCTTTGCCTTTAGTCGCAGTCTTACCGTTCCCGTAGCATTCGGCTTGCCCGTAAGCTGGTCAAAGAGAACCCTGCTGACCCCTCCCGTCAGAGCCACCGAACTGAGCTCGACCTTGGAGGACAAGGCGTACGAAGTAGTGGATGCCGCACCGGCAGGGTACGAAGGGCCTTCGTACAGCGTAACAGTCGAGCTTGAGAAATTGATTCCGAACCGGCCTCCCCCTTTCGAATTGATAGACTGGTTTCTTGCCTTTTGTACATACGCAACGACAACATCGGTTTCCTTATCCAGCGACTGCAAGTCGGAGAAGCTTGAGAATACGGACAGCGTAATTCCGGAGATCATGGCCGCAAGGCCGACTACGACCATGAGCTCGACCGCGGTGAATCCTGCCCGTCCATTTTTTTTTATATTCTTAATCATTGATTTATGAGAACTAAACATTGTTCATGATCGAATAGATCGGCTTGATCATAGAAATGGCGAAGAATCCCACAGCGGAACCGATGAATACCATAAGGATCGGTTCGATGATCGTCGAGAGGTCCTTCGTCTTCTGCTCAACCTCGTTTTCATAGAAATTCGCAACTCCGGCTAGCATTGGGGCCATTCGTCCAGTCTCCTCCCCCACGCTCATCATTTCCCCTACAAATATAGGAAAAAGCTTTTGTTCCTCGACAAAAATAGTGGACAATGGCTCGCCTCGCTCAACGACTTTTTCGCTCCTGATGAGCACATCCTTGTACCAATAATTCTGGAGCACTTCGCCCGTGATTCGTACCGCAAGGACCAGGTCTACCCCGGAAGAGAGCAGTGACGAGAGGGTTCGTGATGCCTGGGCGGCATTTCCTTCCTTGATGATAGTTCCGATGACTGGAATCCGCACCAAGACATAATCCAGAAGCTTTTTTCCGACTGGAGTTCTTATGGCCATGATGAACCCTGCAATGGCAGCAGCAACGATAAGAAGAGCCAGTATGTAATGATTGCTTGCGAAATTGCTTACGGCAATGACGGCCCGAGTAGATGCAGGCAAAGGAACCTTCAGGTCTTCAAATGTCTTTGTCAGGCCAGGGACGACGAATATCATCATTAGGATTCCGATGATGAACATCACGCCGACGATGACCGACGGGTACATCATGGCACCCTTAATCTTCTTTCGAAGAAGATATGTCTTTTCCATCTGTACGGCCACCTGCTTGAGCGTATCGGCAAGATTACCGCCTTCTTCACCCACCTTGACCATGGCAACGAAGAGTTTTGGGAAGATCTTCGGATGCATTTCCAAGGCCTCATGAAAGCTCTTTCCAGAAGAGATGGCTTCATTCAAAGCCTTGTACGTATCTTTGAGCTTGGCGCTGCTGGCCTGGCGCTCCATAACGCTGATAGCCCGGGAGAGCGCCAGGCCAGCATCCAACATATTCCCGAGATTCCGAGCGAATGTGATCTTGTCCATCATCTTCACCGTATCGAAGATCTTTATCTGCACATTCAAAGACTTGATCCCTCCGCTTTTGAGCTCCTTCACGCTGACGAGCGTCTCGCCGGTCTGCTTTACCTGATCATAAAAATCACTCTTGTTCTGGGCCTCCAGAACCGAGGTATGCTTCTGCCCTTCCTTGTTTATGGCTGTATATGAAAATTTCATTACTCTGAAATCACCCGAAGGATTTCTTCAATCGTCGTATGGCCCTCAACCGCCTTGAAGATGCCATCTTCGATCATAGTCATCATCCCTTCCGCCCGAGCCTGCGCCTCGATGGCATCGCTCGTAGCATCCTTCATAACCAACTCCTTGATTGCCGGAGAGAACCGGAGCACCTCGTGAATCCCCACTCGGCCGTGATATCCGTCTTCGCTTTCGCCGTCAGGCTTTGGCTTGTAGAACGGAATGGTCGTCCAGTCATCCTTTGGACCAACGACCTTCTCATCTCGAAGCGCCTTCAATACATTGTCCATATTTATCTTCTTTGAAATGGACTGAAGCTCTTCCTTCGTGAGAATGTATTTCTCTTTTGAGTCGCTGAGCCGTCGAACAAGTCGCTGAGCAATGATGACTTTCAAAGTAGAAACAAGAAGGAATGGCTCGCATTTCATATCGATTAGTCGAGGGATTGCTCCGGCAGCAGAGTTGGTATGAAGAGTGGAAAGCACCAAGTGACCCGTAAGCGCGGCATTGATACCAAGCGAGGCTGTCTCATTATCTCGGATCTCTCCCACCATGATGATGTCTGGGTCCTGTCGAAGAAGTGACCTGAGGCCCGCAGCAAACGTAAAGCCGATCTCTGATTTGATCTGCGTCTGGTTTACTCGCTTCATCTGATATTCAACCGGATCCTCAACCGTTGAGATGTTTACGTCGGGAGTATTTACGATATCGAGCATCGTATACAAAGTCGTTGTCTTTCCAGAACCTGTCGGACCAGTAGTAAGAATAAGCCCTTCTGAAAGGTTTGTAGCCTCATGGAGGATTTCCAATGAAGGACCGTGGAAGCCGAGCTTTTCAAGCGTAAAGCCGGAAACAGTTTCTCGAAGAAGTCGCATTACGACTTTTTCTCCGAAGTACGTAGGAAGAATAGAAACTCGGAATGAGATCTTCTCGCCATTGAGCTCGATTCGGAATCGTCCGTCCTGCGGCAATCGTTTCTCGTCGAGCTTGAGGCTTGAAAGCACCTTGATACGAGCGATGATGCTCGAACCCGCAACTTTTGGGAGAATCATGGCGTCATGAAGGATGCCGTCGATTCGATACCGAACGACAACTTCAAACTCCATCTGCTCGATGTGAATATCGGATGCGTCTTGGAGAACGGCATGCTTCAAAAGAGTGTCGACAATTCGGACCACAGGCAAGTCCTCGGCAAGTTTTTTGAGGTCATTCTCGCTTTCTCCGCTTGAGGCATCTCCGTCGCCTGCAACCTTCAAAACAGCGGCCTCCTGCTGGATGATATCGCCGAAGTCGGCCTTAAGACTCTTCTGATACTGGACAAGAACTGACTTCATCGACTCAGTATTCGTAAGTCGAGGAAGAATCTTCAAGCCCGTTTTCTTCTTTATGAAATCGATGGCACCGAGGTCATCCGTATCGAGCATGGCAACTTCAAGGCTTCCTTCTCGCTCCCCTTTTGCGCCAGCAGTTTTCTTGAACGCGACGATGTTATGGTTTCGCGCGATAGGTTCAGGGATAAGCGAAAGCACCTCGAACTCAAGCTTCTGGTTTTTCAAGTCAACAAAGGGAATGCCGAGCATATGCGCCTGCATTCGTCGGTAATCGTCTTCGCCGATCTTTCCTTGTGATACAAGCACTTCCCCCAAATCTTGTTTCTTTCCTTCTTTGCTTTCCTCAGCAACCTTCTCGGCAGCGAGAATATCCTTTGACGATACGAGACCGGTCTCAAGGATGTATTTTTTCAGTTGAGAAGATTCAATGTACATGAGCGTAATTGTGTAAAGTATACCACGAACATTTTTTATCTTTATTAGAATACGAGCCTTCAAATGTGGATTAAGCATAATCTTAGCCGCTTCGATTTTTGTTTCTCAATTCCACTAAAATCTCCCCAATGTGATATATCGAAAAAGGTATATCGCAAGCAGAGATAGCCCAGCAACAAAAAAAAACGGCAATAAAAAAAACCCGCACGTCTTAGGTGCGGGGAGACCGGAGTCTCAAGTTTTTTGCCGGGATTACCAGCACCGATGGTTCCGTACAAGGCCATCAAGTGTTTTCCGGCATTTCCGGAAAGGTTTGCCGAACTCGCATTCAAATGCAAGCAGGCCGAGATACCCTGCAGACAGCAAGCCCGCAAGGACATTGGTCTGCCAGTACTCTTTTCCTAGGAACCAGGCAGCCGCCCAGCTCCCGAGTGATGCAATGATTGCACCAGTGACCATCCCCACCTTTTGGAGCCGCGCCACTTTCTTCAACTTAATATTTGTCATATTCCGTTGCCTCCCTTTCTAAGAGGATTTTGTTTGTTCTACTGACCTCGACAGCCACTGCTGGCTGCTCACCGGACTTTTGCCTCGGATAGATATATTATCCCACTAGTGAATGTATATGTCAATAAAAAAGCATATAAAATTCATAATTAGAGCCAAAAAACCTGAAATAAAGCCAAATTGACATTATTTGCCATACATATATAATGTACGCATCAGAAACAGCGCGCCCAAAAGGCGGGCTCGTTTTTTTGAGAAAAACTGAAATGCCCTGCATTCAGGCCATATTCTAGCTAATCCGGCTTGAAATAAGGGTTTTTCAGAGCCAACTACAAAACTAAATACAAAAATCAATATGTTTGACCTAAAAGTAATACATTCAGTGCTCGACCAGCTCGAAGAAGAGCGAGGAATTCCACGAGAACGAATCATCGAGGCCATCGAAATGGCCCTTGCGACAGCCTATAAGAAGGAGTTTGGACGAAAAGACCAGTTTATACGGGCTCATTTTGATATTACTTCAGGAAAGACCGAGTTCTTCCAGGTCAAGACAGTTGTTGATCCCGAACAGATCGTGGAGACAAAGGAGGAGCTTCCTGAGAACCCGGAACCAGGCGAGGAGAAGGTTCTTTTCAATGACGAGCGACATATGCTCATCAGCGTAGCTCGAATGATGAAGAAGGACGTTAAGGTTGGAGACGAAATCGTCTTTGATCTTGAATACAAGGACGATTTCGGACGAATCGCTGCCCAGACTGCTAAGCAGGTCATCATCCAGAAGATCCGGGAGGCCGAGAAGACATCCGTTCTCGCTGAATACGGAAAGAAGGAAGGCGAGATCATCTCAGGCTCAGTACAGCGAATCGAGCGAGGAAATGTCTTCATCGATATGGGACGAGCGGTCGGAATGCTTCCATACGAGGAGCAGATTCCTAACGAGCACTACAAGCAGGGAGAGCGACTCCGAATGCTCCTTCTTCGAGTCGAGGAAACTCCTCGAGGCGTATTCGTTCGACTTTCACGATCACACCCTAAATTCCTTGCTGAACTCTTCAAGGTAGAGGTGCCTGAGATCGTAGCCGGAACTGTCGAGATCAAGTCAATCGCACGAGAGGCAGGACAGCGAGCGAAGGTCGCCGTCCATTCAACAGACGAGCATATTGACCCTATCGGCTCAATGGTTGGACAGCGAGGAGTTCGAGTCATGACTGTTATGAGCGAGCTCGGAAATAGCGAGAAGATCGACATCATCGAATGGAGCGAGGACCCTGTCCAGTACATCGAGGACGCGCTTTCGCCAGCGAAGGTTGTAAGCGTTACGCTTAACGAAGAAGCAAAGACTGCGCAGGTTACCGTTACCGAAGACCAGCAGTCACTCGCTATCGGTAAGGGCGGACAGAACGTTCGACTTGCTGCGAAGCTTACCGGATGGAGAATCGATATCCAGTCAGCAGGAAAAGCAGTTGATGAATCGGAAGGGATTGAAGCTGAAACTATGGCAGGCATCACTGAGCCGACTATTGCCGATGCGGTAGAAGCGGACGCTGACGAAGTCATCATGAACGAAGCGGCCGACGATACAGCAGCTGAGGAAATTCAGGCCGAAGCGGAGGTGGCCGCAGAAGAAGCAGAGACAAGCGAATCAGCAGAAGCAACTGAAGCTGAAGAAGCAAAAAATTAATCCTAAAATCTAAATCAATAACATATGAATCTTTGGCACGACATTGCACCCGGAACAGCAGACGAAATGAACGTCATCATCGAAATCCCTAAGGGTTCGAAGAACAAGTATGAGATCGATAAAGAGACAGGATTGATCGCGCTCGATCGAGCGATGCATTCAGCTCAGGACTATCCATTCGATTACGGATTCATCCCGCAGACGCTTTGGGATGACGGGGACGCGCTTGACGTTGTCGTTCTCACAACCTACCCACTCGCCCCTGGAATCCTCGTTCGGGTACGACCAGTTGCGGTCATGGATATGGTGGACAGCGGAGAAGGAGATGCGAAAGTCATTGCAGTTCCGACTGACGACCCTCGATGGAAGGAAGTTAAGGATCTTGCAGATGTGAATAAGCATACGGTCAAAGAAATCCAGCATTTCTTCGAGACATACAAGCAGATCCAGAACAAGGAAGTTAAGATCGAGAAAGTCGAAGGCGCTGACAAGGCGAAGGAGGCATTCGAAAGGTCAATCCAGATTTACAAGGACAAGTTCAGCAAGTAATTACCGATAACCGCGCCTCGCGCAGATAAAAAATATGTCATTCACAATCACAAAGCACGGACCACTCGACGATAACGAGTACGAAATCGAAGGAGAGATCCACGCCGACATCGTAAAGCAGTTCAGGGAAAAGGCAGTTAAGGACCTCGGCATGGCGACAAAGGTAGATGGCTTCCGACCAGGACATGTCCCTGAGAAGATCGTCGTGGACCGGTTCGGAGAAGTCGCTGTAACAGAAGAAGCAGGCCGACTCGCGCTTGAAAGCAACTACGGAGAAATCCTCGGAAAGGCGATCGACAAGGCGAAGATCAGGCCTCTCGGCTCCCCTGCGGTAACAATCACGAAAGTCGCTCCAGGAGAGGCATTCGGATTCAAGATCAAGACCGCACTCATGCCTGAAGTAAAGATCAAGGATTATGCAAAGGTCGCAAAGAAGGTAATGGCCGACAAGACAGAAGTGCGAGTAACTGACAAGGAAGTCGACGAGGCAATCGTGGATCTCCAGAAGCAGGTAGCCCACTCTGACTATCATGCGAACAATCCTGACGATCACGGACATGATCATTCAGACCTCCCTCTTCCTGAAGTAAATGAAGAATTCATCAAGAAGTTTGGACCATTTGAGACCATCGAGGCATTCCGAGAAAAAGTCTTCGAAGGCGTATCAGTCGAAAAGACTCGAAAGGAGAAGGAGAAGAAGCGACTCATGATTATCGAAGAGCTCATCAAGACAGCAGAGATCAAGATGCCGAAGATGCTTGTAGACTCTGAACTCAGCCGAATGCTCAGCGAGCTCAGCGCAAATATCTCTCAGATGGGACTCGATCTCGAGACATACCTCAAGCATGTCGGAAAAGGCATCGAGGAGCTCAAGAAGGAATGGCTTCCCGACGCCGAGAAGCGAGCTAAAACCCAGCTCATCATGAATCAGATCGCTCTCGACGAGAAGATCACGGTTTCAGAAGAAGAGATCAATAAAGAAGTCGAGCAGATCATGCAGCACTACAAAGACGCGGACAAGACTCGGGCGCAGATCTACGTCGAGACAATCCTCCTCAATGAGAAAGTCTGGGCATGGCTCGAAGAACAGGGCAAGTAGTAAAACCTTATCCGACGTCCACTCACCATTGGTCGCGCGTCTCGCAGGGATCCATATAGCAAAAATGATATACGGAGACAAAAAACCGCCCACAAAAGGGCGGTTTTTTATTTGTCGCAATGAGCTTAGCTACCTGTTTATGCAATCTTCATGAGAGTGACTGCGCTTATGGCAGCAGTCTCCGCCCGAAGCACATTCTCCCCTATTTTAGCTTTCTTTAATCCAAGTTCATCAAAATATTTCATCTCGGCTTCAGACCAACCACCTTCAGGCCCAATCAGGATGCCAACTTCGCTGTCAGCTTTCAGTGCATCCTTCACATCGGCAAAGCCTGATCCATTCTGATGGAACAAGATAACCTGACCACCTTTCGCTGCAAAAGATTTAACCGCGTCCTTAAGCTTGGCAGGCTCACCTATGGCCGGCACCGAAACTCGCCCAGACTGTTCCGCAGCCTCGATGGCGATGCGCTTAAGCCTTTCAAGATTCACATTCTTCTTGATAGTCCGATCAGCGATAACTGGAATAACACCGTCAATGCCAAGCTCGGTAGTCTTCTGCACAATCAGGTCAAAGTTATCGCCCTTAACGATGCTGGCCAGAAGCCAAAGCTCTGGGCTAGCGTTCCCGGTTTTTCCGCTTGTCTTGGCAACTTTTCCGACTTTCTTGCTGGCAACCTTCTCAGTCTTTTTAGAAGACGCTTTCGCCTTCTTTGGCACAGCTTTTGGCTCCGGTGCCTTAAGCACCTCAAGGATAACCAGTTCTGCCTGTACCGGAGTCATGGATTCGATAAGAGCCAGCGACTCGGTCTTGCTGTCGTCAAAAAGCACAACCTGACTGCCGACCATGTATCGGAAAACGTTTTGCCACTGATGAATGAGCGCCCCTATCTCCGCATCCTTATAAGAATCCAGCGAAATGCGGTCTGCAGGGCCGTTCTCAGCCAGTTTTTTGCCTTTTATATAGAATCTGTGCAACCTCATGCATATATAGTATAGTACGGGCATATTTAATCAAATAACCCGAAAAACATGCTTATTCCAACAGTTATCGAAAAATCACAGCACGGAGAAAGAGCGTACGATATCTACTCTAGGCTGCTCCGGGACAATATCATCTTCCTCGGCGGCGAGATCGATGACA